>JAZFQE010000366.1:0-2875 GCA_036444955.1 Gemmatimonadales bacterium | reverse complement strand
GTTGTTCTGCATGCCCATCAGTGCAACGACCAACCCCGAATCCAGCCCGCCGCTGAGCAGAGCGCCGACCGGAACGTCACCGACCTGGTGGGACTCAACCGCCTCAGCCAAGATCCCTTCCAACGCCGCCTGGGCATCACGCTCGTCTATCTTGAGCTTTGGGTCATAGCGGAGCGACCAATACCGCTGGACCTTGATCTCGTCCTTTTCGAGGGTCAGCGTGTGAGCCGCGGGCAACTTGTGAATCGCCCGAAACATCGTGCGGGGAGGAGGAACAAACCGCAAGGAGAGATAGTCGTGCAACGCCAACGGATCGAGCGCCGGTTCAACGTCTTCCGTGGCGAGAATCCCCTTGATTTCCGAGGCGAAGACAAAGAGCCCAGGGCGATGATGGTAGTAAAGGGGTTTTTGCCCCAGTCGATCCCGGGCACAGAACATTCTCGTTCGTGGTGCGTCCCAGATCACAAACGCGAACATCCCCTCGAGCTGCTCAACGCATCGATCCCCTTCCTGCTCATAAAGGTGGACGATCACCTCCGTGTCCGTTGAAGTCTTGAACGAGTGCCCCTGAGATTTCAGTTGCTCGCGGAGGGCGCGATAGTTGTAAATCTCGCCATTGAAGACAATCCAAATCGTTCCGTCTTCATTGCAGATGGGCTGGCGGCCTCGTTTCAAGTCGATGATGCTCAGTCGTCGGTTCCCAAGACCGATCGGGCCCTCGGCGTGGAATCCGACGTCATCCGGACCCCGGTGGACGAGAACATCAGCCATACGCCGAAGGCTCTCGGTCGTCACGCCATCGACTGAGTATTTTCCGAAGATACCACACATGGGTTACGCGTCCCCACCGTTTTCGCGCCACCACCGGTATGTCAGCTCCAGCCCGGCCCGCAGAGACACCTGCGGTTCAAAACCAAGCATCCGCCGGGCTTTCGCGGCGCTGAAGTCCGCGTCATTGGTGAAGAACTTCAGGGTGCGGCGAGAGATGGGAGGCTGCTTTCCCAAAGCACGTGCGGAGAATTCCACGAGCCCTGCTGTGACCCAGCCCAGCGACAACGGAATTCGGACCCGTCGCAGCTTTGCTCCGGTCAAACGGGCCATTTCGTCGACCAGCTCGCGAACGCTGGCTGCTTCCTCCTGCGCGACGATAAAGACCTCACCGTCAATGCCCTGCTGCATCGCGCAGAGTTCGAGGGCCTCGAGCATGTCGGTGATGTAGACCGCACTGCGGCGGTTGGCGCCTCGCCCGATCATCATGAACTTTCCGTTGGCAATCGATCGGAGCAGACGGGCCGTCCGTTTACACCCCGGCCCATAGACCCAAGCCGGCCGAACCACGACCACAGAAAGTCCGTAGCGCCTGTAGAAATCACGAACGACCTGCTCACCTGCCGCCTTCGTGCGCTCGTATATGTTCGTAGGTCGAAAAGGCGCATCCTCGTCCGCGATCCCATTTCGTACGCTTCCGTGCACGCCGCAGCTGCTTACATGAACGAATCGCTGCACGCCGGCTCGGCGGCTTTCCTCCAGCAGGGACTCGACCGCGGCCACATTGATTCGGTGGTACTCGGTGTCGGGGAGACTTGTCTCCAGGTGTGCGCTGGCCAGATGAAAGACGACATCAACACCGGCCACTGCGGCGCGCTGAACCGCCACATCTGCTACGTCGCCTACGACGATCTCGACGTCTTCCCGCAGCTGTTGTGAACGGCAATCGAGCGCCCGAACTCGCCTCCCCCGCCCGACCTGGTCCCGAACCAGGTGACGACCAATGAAGCCACCGGCGCCGGTCACAAGAACGTGCGTCCCTCCCATGATCTGATCCGCGAAAAGCCTCTACTCGCTCGTGTCCGGGCTGGCCGTTCCCCTCGCCGGCGCTGCCCCTTGCTTCCCGCCGATTCGATCCGGCTCACCATCGTCACCGCGCATCCGAATCACCTGCGCAGGCAAACCCCCGGCGATCGAGAAAGGTGGAAGATCCTTGGTCACAACTGCTCCCGCCCCCACGACCGCATCCTTCCCGATGGTCACACCGTCAAGCACGGTGACATGTGCCCCCAGCCAGACATTGTCCTCTACGGTGATCCCCATTCCGCTTCTCTTCTGCTCCAGGATTGCGATGTCCGTCCTGTCGATGCTATGACTTCCTCCATTGAGGTACGTGTAGGCCGCAATCTGGACATGTTGGCCAACCTTCACGACGTTGGCAGAGAAGATCTCACAGTTGAAGGATACGTTCGAACCTCTTTCCACCACGATGTCCCCATCCTTGCAATACAGAATGGTGTTTCTTCCAATGAACACGCCATCGGCGATGAAGATACCCTTGTTCTGACTGCCTTTGGCGTCGAGAACGCAGTTGTCATCGATCACAATGTTGTCGCCCAGGTGGATCTTGTGCGGGTGCCGGAGGACAACGTTCGTCCCGAAAATCACCCCTCGACCGACCTTGCCAAGGAGAAAGCGATAGAGGTGCCGTCTCAACACGAGCCCAAGCACACCCGGCACCCAACTCGAGACCAGGATGATCAGCTCATACCGTATGAGTGAGAACAATCCCCGCTTCCCGACGATCAGTTCCTGGTATTTTTGACGCGGCGATTTGTCCTCTCCAAAGAGCTTCTCCTGAATACGCAGACTCTCCTCTTTGGGCTTTTGCGGTGTGGCTTCTGCCGCGGTCTGATCTCCTTGCGACACACGTCCGGCCTTTGTTACGACATCGGGAAGCATGGGCGTGAGAAGATAGAGGTTCGCGGCAGGGTCATGGAAAAACGTTCCTGACCTCGTCAAGTTCCTTCCGGACGCGGGTCTCGTTCCATTTGAGCTCTCTCGCCATCAGCGTCGCACACTCCCGCAACGCAACTTCGCCGGGGTT
>JAZFQE010000365.1:0-5390 GCA_036444955.1 Gemmatimonadales bacterium | reverse complement strand
GCATGCCAGCCTTGATTGAGGATGAGTGTGACGCATGGGCTTCCTCCCTACCGCCCGCCAATCGGGGGTGCGTATAGGGTGCGGATGCTGTTGCGGTTGCCGCGCCTGGCCGCCCCTCGCAGGCCCTGGCAAGCCAGCAGACGCAACTATGCGTCATCACTGGGGTCATCGGGCCCTTCGTAATCAGCAGGTCCGCGGTTCAAATCCGCGCGTCGGCTCCATCGTTTCCATCTACAAACCAAGGACTTGCGGAGGCATTCCCGATCTCTCGCTCGTGTGCTGCACACGGCTTGTAGCCAGACTGTAGCCGCGAGACGGAATTCCGTGTGGGCCGTCTGACGGATAAAGCCAACCTCGCCCGGGTGACTTCCCGCCTCACCAGCCAGGCCGTTATGAGGGTGCCATGCCCGAGCTTGGCTGTGCAGCCAGCGCCCCCCCTCGGAAGGCACACGCTCGCGCTCGATCTCTGAGGCGACCCATTCCGGTCCCATCCGGGCTTGAATGGCGCAGGTGTCGGTCCGTGCAGAGTCCTTCGACGTCGGTGCTGCGCTGACGACCTTTGGTCGATGAACGGATCGACCGGCCCATGCGTTCGCGCGTCGTAGCACGCTGTTTTCTTCAGATTCCTACGGTCTGCGCCGTAATAGCTCTTGTCGGGAGCCCACCCCAAGCGTCCCGGAACTACCGATGCAGCAGGACCGTCCAGCCGCGCCTTCCCAAGCCATCCGCAAGACCAAATCGTGCGATCGGGGCCGCGCCCTGCGAACCCTGCGCCTGTGCCTGTTTCTTCTCGTCGTCTTTCCGAGCCACTTCGGCTTCGCTGAACCCCAAGACGAGCGACGGATTGAAGAGGGTAAGAGACACGACTTGCGCTCGACGGAGGTTCGGCGCCCGGAGCCTCCGCCGGCACCACCCCCGATGAACGATGCTGACTCCTTCTATCTCGCAGAAATGGCGTTGCGGAAGGTCACCTACCGCTACGATCTCTGCAAAGCCCTCGTGCTACTCCGAAGCGTCGAGAACCGGTACATCGATCTCAACTCCCAAGTCGCGTACCTCAAGCAGGAGGGGCTGCTCCCCGAACGCCTCGAGGACGAGTTCGATCCGATGCTGCCGCTCCGCAAAGGCCTGACCGCCTATATCTTGCGTAACGCCTTGAACATCAAAGGTGGTTTGTTTCTACACCTGTTTCGGTCCAGCGAGCGGTTCGCGCTCAGCGAACTTGTTTACGAGGGCATCATGTCCGCCGGCAATACCAACGACCTAGTGAGCGGCGACGAGCTCAGCAGCATCATCACGCGCGCCGCGAATCACATCGGCAAGCACGACAACTGATTCAATGAAGCTTTTCACCTCTATCTTCGCGCTCGTCAGCCTCGTGCTCTTCACCGCCTTCGACGCCCGCGCGACGAGTCCCGAAGAGAAGTTCCGCATCGAGGAACAAAAGCGCAAGAAACTCGAATCCAGTGAACAGCGCATCTTGGCCGCCGAGAGTCGGCTCGCCGTTGAATGGGGTGGCTGGATCGATAATCGGTATGACGATTACAAGAATGATGATAACAACCGATCGTCAATAGATGCCCTCGACGCTACGCGTTCATTTGACTTCCGTCTCTGGGTGAAGGCCACGCTCAAGCCGCGAGTTGGTGACACCCATCCCAACGAGCACTCCGTGTACGTTCGGTTCAAGAACATCTACACGATTACGACGCCAGATGACCTCAACAAGAAGTACGACAACGAGGGCCCAGACCTGGATCAGGGCTACGCGGTTTTGGACATGCGGCCCTGGTGGCTGGAATTTGGCCGACGCTATTACATGATGGGTCAGGGGATCGCTTACGGGAACGTCCATGACGGCCTGGAGCTCTCCGCCAACTTCACGGACTGGAATCTCAAGGCATTCTTCACCCACACTCTCCCGGATGAGGCCAATGTGGACCTGAGCGTACCCGGTGCCACCCGGGGGAGCGATCGCAGTTTCTACGGCTTCGAGGCGCGCTACATCGGCCTGCCCGGCGGCCATAGTATCTACGGCTTCTATGTCCTTCAGCGCGACAGTAGCGATGAGGATCCCGTCGACGTCAGCGCGGACTACACCTACGATTCCGAGTACTTAGGCTTGGGACTGCAAGGAAAACTGCTGACAAACGCCCACTATTGGGTTGAACTGGTGCACCAGACTGGACGCAGCCACATATTCGCCACCGGTGCGAAACAAGACGTCAAGGCCTGGGCCGGGGACTTTGGCGTCACGCTCGATGTGGACATCTTCAGCCACCCCAACCTTAGCTTCGAGTACGCATTCGGCTCCGGCGATGGCGATCGCATCAACGTAACCGATACGCGAAACGGAAACAGCAGCGGACGGGACAAGAACTATCTCTACTTTGGCTATCTCCCGACGGGCTACGCCCTGTCGCCGAGGCTGTCTAATCTCCATATGTACAAGGCTTCCGTTCTGCTCAATCCGCTGCAGCAGTATCCGTCTCTCGCAGACCTGACCCTGGGGATCGACTATTATCGCTTCTACAAAGACAAGAAGCGAGGCGGCATTTCCGACACGCAGGCGACCCTGGCAGATCCATACATCGGTAGCGAGATTGACCTGACGCTGTCGTGGCAGGTTCTATCCGATGTAACCATTACGTTCGAGTACGGTTACTTTAAGCCAGGCGATGCCTATCCGAGCAGCGCCGATGACAGCGAGCGCTACTTCTCCGTGGACGCGACATTTACGTTCTGATCGAGACTATCGCTCGTTCGATAGCAGGGTCTCTGCCTTCGGCGTGAGCTCGATATCCTCGCGGATCACGTGCCAGCCTTCGGTGAAGAGCTTGCTCTTGTGATCCTCATACCCGGGCGCGGACGCCATCATGTAGTACTTCTTGTTCGCCCGCAGATTGAAGGCGTAGCGACCCGTCGCATCGGTCGTCTGCGGATTGCTCGCGATCGAGTTCGAAGCCTTGTCCAGCGCCACGATCGAGCCGTCTTCATCAAAGACCGTGACTTTCGCGTTGACGATCGCCTCACCCGTGAGCGAATCGGTAACCTTCCCGTAAGGATCGCGGTAGAGGTAGAGGCTTCGGTCAAACGTCTGCGTGTACGAGCTTTCCGTGCTCGTATCCGTCACCTCGACAACGACGTCGAAGAACCCACCGTCATAGTTCCACTCATTTCCGATCAGCAAGTCCCCTGCAGGATCATAGCTAAAGTCATATGTAGCTGAGTCGGCGCTGACCACAGTCTGTTCCTCGACCGTATCGATCACCGTACCCGCCTCGTAGTGGACCGGCGTGTAATCCCAAGTTCCGGTCTCAGAGTTCCAGGTCCGCGTATAGGTTGTAAAAGACTCGCTGACCACGAGGCTCGTTGTAATTGTCAGCGTGGTCTCTTCGAATCCTTCGGGAGGCGCAAGATCGATGGAATAATCGATCGTCGCATCACCCCGGAGATACACGCGTTGATGGTCCAGGGAATTGTAGTAGTCGATGCGTCCCTGATAATAGCTGATGTAGTAATTGAACAGCCAGACCTGGGAATCTTGGAGGGTTCCGCTTTCGAGCATGCCGTTGTAGTAGTCAATATACGACTGATATGACGCTACCATCTCGTTCTCGGTCTCCCAGTTGAAGGCGAGATCCTCTTCGAGATTGAGTAGCGCAGGCTCGATCACCGGCGGCTCTTCCGGGGGAGGCGTGCCGCCATCGGTTGAGCCCTGATCGTCCACATTGCCCCCGAAGGGACGCCCGCGCTCCGCTCCCTCACGTCCGCTGGCCTTGTCGAACCCGAAGGGATCGCGCATGTTGACCACACCGCGGTTCCCCTGCCCGCGGTCATCGTGCGGGTTGGAGCTCCAGCGTGCACGCTCGAACGACGCCAGCATCTCGTTGGTGCGTAGGGCTCGCTCGTTGCGATGCTCCGCGCCTCGCCCCCGACTCCGATTCACCAGGTTCGGACTCGCCGAGTTGTTGTTGCGGCTGGTGTTGAAGGTACGGTCCTGCCGCTCTGGAATGTTCCGCTCCTGGCGACTCCGGTCCGCTTGGGCGGCCCGGCGGGCCTGTTGTGTCTCTACTGACGGACGATTCGAACTCTGGGACGCCTGGCTATTTCCGTGGTTGCCTTGGTTCCCATCATTCCCGTTGTTTTCGTTATTGGCGTTGTTCGCACCGTTCCCGTTGCCCGGATTGCCATAAGCTGGCATGGCCGCCATCGTGGCGACCAAGAGGCTCATGCCGAGTAGTCTTGCGATTGTCATCTCGTGTATCTCTCTTTTCTTTCATTGGAAAACGCAACTTCATTCGACAACCGTTCGACCCGCTCGGGAGATGCCGAGTGAGGGCACTGGCTTTGCGCCCCCGCGTTTCCGCGAGTTTGCCCGTTTGTGAAGTAGACTTTCCCACCCCATGTGGCTGCACGCGCGTGCCTCTCACGCGAATGCTTAGCGATGCAGCCCACGCGCACACGGACCCCGATGGGCAGGCCATAGAGACGTGTGTAAGGTGGACGTGCGGAGCTGCTAGAAGGAGGAGAGATACTTACCGCGAGAATCGCGCTAGATGTTTGTAAGTACCCCGTCACCTGTCTCCCTTCGACAGCCGTTCGACCCGCTCGGCTTTCCCGAGGTAGGGCACTGGCTTTGCGTCCCCGCGTTGCCGCGGGTTTGCCTTTTCGAGAAGCAGGGTCTCAGGGACACCTGCTACCCCAGTGACCGGAGCTCCACGCTAATCGAGCTGCAGTCACTGCTATCGGATCTTATCGGTCTAGGACAGGGCCGAACTTTAGTCGACTTCTGTGGACTCGCTCGGCGGCCGTCTCCAACCCGCAAGAGCCGTGCCTCCCGAAAACCCTGTCTGCGCCAGAATAAGGTGACGCTCCGCTCATAGCGGTGATGTACTTCTCCGAGGTTGGCCGAAACGTGGTCCCGTATAGTGCCGTCACAGGTGCATGCCTATGCCGGACCATGCATCTGTGTGCTAGGCTAAGTACCTAACTTCCCGTTATATATCAGGTACTTATGCAATTCGTAATCAGCAGGTCCGCGGTTCAAATCCGCGCGTCGGCTCCACGCTTCCCTAGCAACTGCGGGGTCTGAGCTAGTAGCTGCCGCCTCAGCCCGGAGCTTTGAAAGCCCCCCTGCTTTTCTACCCCTGCAGAGGCTCCGACGAGATCGGTTATTCAGGCTTCACCAGGTTCAGCACCCGCAGCACTGTAATTTCCTCAGCGGGCACGCGGAGGACGTGGGACGCCCCGCATTCAATCCCGCGCACGACCCGGCTGTGCGTGGGCTCCGCCATGCAGAGGATCGTGGAGACCGTCCATGTTGCGTCTCTCAGCCGCAGACGGCGGCAGAGCTCGAAGTCATCGTTCTGGTCGCCCAAGAGGATAAC
>JAZFQE010000364.1:0-8861 GCA_036444955.1 Gemmatimonadales bacterium | reverse complement strand
CTGGACGCGGTTACTCCCCTGGCCAAGCCCACCGTCGAGGTACGGTCGGGCAACCGCATCGGTCTGTATTGGGAAATCTACGGGCTGGCGGAAAGCACCGAGTCTGTCGTCACGTCGGTGACTCTGCTGAGGGAAGGCCGTAGCTTCCTGGGAGGGATAAGCAGTGCGCTGGGGATCGGCAGAAGTGGGCACCCGGCGGTAGCCATTAACTGGACAGAACGGTCGGGAGCAAACGTCTTCGCCATGCCGAGATCAATATCTAGCGAGTTGAGCGACCTGAGACCAGGGCCTTACACCGTTCGGGTTGTAGTGGAGTCGGCGGACGGTAGGAGCGCCGCGAGCGAAAAAAATATCGACGTAGTTCCCACCGACGGTCAGCCGGAGGACGCTTCCTAGCGGACCATACTGGCAACCAAGCCGAACTCGTCTTGGGTGACCGGCTGTACCGAAAGACGGCTGTTGTTCACCAGCACCATCTTCTTCAACTTCGCCGAGTTCTTGATTTCCTCTAACGAAACTGGTCTTGGGAATTTCTGTTCAAAAGCGATGTCAACCATGAACCATCTCGGATTAGCCGCGCTCGACTTGGGGTCGTAATATCGGCTTCGTTTGTCCCGCGCGTAGTGGTCGGGATAGGCTCCTTTAACAACTCTGGCAATCCCTACCGCGGCGGATGGCTTAGCATTCGAGTGGTAGAACAACACGCGGTCACCGATTTGCATCTCGCGCATGTAGTTTCGAGCCCGGTAGTTCCGCACCCCTTCCCAACACGTCTTCCCATCGCGCTCTAGGTCGTCTATAGAGTAGACACTCGGCTCAGACTTCATGAGCCAATAATTTGGCATGACTCGCCGAACGCTTAGGTGGAGAAGCTCACTCCGCAGCCGCACTCACCAGTAGCGTTGGGATTGCTGAATACAAACCGGGATTCGGTCAGAGAAGTTGTCCAGTCTACCTTCATGCCGGCCACAAGTGGCATGCTGAAATCGTTAACGAATATGCGCAAGCCGTTTATCTCCACTACATGGTCCTCGGGCTCGGGGGCCTCCTCCATCCGCACATCATACATGTAGCCCGAACACCCACCGTCGTACGCGCCAACGCGCAGCCCCGCCAGGCTTTCGTCCAGTCCGTGTTTCCGCACCATTCTGGCCGCATGTTCCGCGGCCGCGTCTGTGATGGTCAAACTGAAATCCATGTATTGTCTCAGCGCCGGTTCAAAGAGTCAGGCTTCCTCAAAGTCCTCTTTATCCAGCAATCCCTTTTCTATGGCCATGTCTCTTGCCTGTTGCATCAAAGATAACAGCTCCGGGAGAAGATCGACCCTGATGGTAACACCGGATTTCGAGGGTCTCAGCTCATCCTTGTCATTGCGGTACCAAACCCGCACGCCAAGCAGGTCGTAGCCCTTGAATTTGGAGAAGGTGACCCTGACATCTTCCCGGTTGTTCTTGGGAAATGCACCAACTTCAATCTGATCGTCAGCCATCAAGCCTCCGCTTAATCTTGGGTCTCCGCCCACCGCACTCGGTAGGAGGGTCCGCAAAGATTAGCGCGGGATGGCAGACTTGGGAAGTCGGGATCGTTCCTAGGAGGCTTGCCCCTTCTTAGCTACAAGGTTGTAAACCCACGCCAGAATAGCGCCTGCGACCGCCCCGTCAATTAGGGCCCACAGCGTCACGACAACAACCGAGCCGAACCCGTCGGGCCCGCCATAGCCCGGGTACATCGAGGCAGCCAGCGAAAGCCAACCCGAACCGTAATCGGCGACGATCAGGTTGACAATTCCAAGAAACAGGAATGACCCGCCCCATAGCACTGCACCGGCAATTGCGAGGGCCTTGATGTTGAGTTGCATGCGAGACTCCAGGTGAGCGTTGAGACCAAGCTAAAGTCGCCGATGACCGTCAGCAATCAGTAACTCAGCAATCGAGAGAAGGAATTTATTAAGGATCCGGGGGAGTGGAGGTATTTGCTCGGGTGCGCTATTCTTTATTCCAACCCGCTCAACCCTAATGATCAAGATCCGTCTCAAGAGCAAACTGCACCCCCGCGCGCGATTGGGTATTCTCCCAGTCTCCAGCTTCGCATTGGTCTCAGCTTTGGCCCTTCTACCGGCCGGCTGTGCCGTGAATCCGGCCACCGGGGAACGCCAGCTGATATTCATCAGCGAGCGGCGAGAGATCGAGATGGGGCGCGAGGCGGACGGGCAGATCGTGGCGCTGCTGGGACTCTACGATGACGCTGAGCTCCAGAGCTACATCCAGGATCTCGGCGCCGAAATGGCAGGGCTCTCAGAGCGACCCAACCTGCCCTGGACCTTCCGCATAGTGGACGACCCCGTCGTCAACGCGTTCGCTCTCCCGGGCGGTTTCATATACATCACGCGCGGTATCATGGTTCATCTGAGCTCGGAGGCGCAACTGGCCTCGGTGGTCGGCCACGAAATCGGCCATGTCACCGGACGCCACTCGGTTGAGCAGATAAGCCGCAGCCAGTTCTTTCAGCTGGGATTAGGAGTCGGGAGCATATTATCCCCCACGTTCAGAGATCTTTCCGGAATAGCCGGCGCCGGTCTCGGTCTGCTGACGCTCAAGTTTGGGCGAGGCGACGAACGCCAGGCGGACGATCTGGGTCTGCGCTACATGAGGCGCGCCCAGTACGATCCACGTGAGATGCCGGGCGTGTTTGAGCTCCTAGGCAGGGTCAGCCAGGCTCGCGGTGGCGGCGGCCCTCCTGAATGGCTGTCTACCCACCCTGACCCAGAGAACCGTAAGGAACGCATTGAGGCCGCTATAGCCGCGCTGAACCAAGACTTCGAGGAGAGCACGGTCGCAAGGAGTTCCTACCTCTCTCGGCTGGACGGGATGGTTTACGGAGTTAATCCGCGGGAAGGGTTCTTCCGTGACAACCTCTTTCTGCACCCCGACCTGGCGTTTCAGATCCGGTTCCCGGAAGGCTGGCAGACTGCAAACCAAAAGCAGGGAGTCCTGGCAGTCAACCAGAACGAAGCGATCATCCAGCTCACGCTGGCCCAGGCCAGATCGGCTGGCGCGGCGGCCGACGCCTTTTTCGCGCAGCAGGGCGTGAGCGGGGCACGACCGCGTAGAAGGTCTATAAACGGGCTAACCGCGTACACCGGAAGTTTTTCAGCAGCCTCCCAGCAGACACGACTCGAGGGCGAGGCCGCGTTCGTGGAGCTCGGTGGCAACGTCTTTCAAATCGTGGCTTACGGAGTTGCGTCGTCATGGGGAACAAACGCCGACGCTGCGGCCCGTTCGTTGCGCAGCTTCGACCGAGTAACAGACCCGGAGGTGCTCTCCGTCCAGCCCAAACGACTGGATATTTTCACGTTGCCGCAGGCTATGACCCTAAATCAATTCGCCAGAGGCTACAGCACGGGACTCCCGATCGACGAGTTGGCGCTGATCAACCAGGTTGATCCCGACGTTCGGCTTCCTGCCGGCACCCTGATAAAGCGAGCAAACTAGGTCCGCTTGCGAGCCAGTACTCACCCAAGTCAATCGCGCACGACATAACTGAGCGGGAACGGGGCCCTGACCCTACGCCGTTAACTGAAAACGAGAGGAGGGACAGTTGAACTGGATCAGGTGGTTCTCGGAGGCGGGGATCAACGACATCGAGAGCGTGGGTGGAAAGAACGCTTCCCTGGGTGAGATGATCCGTGAGCTCGAGCCGCTCGGCATAAAAGTGCCGAATGGTTTTTCTATCACCGCCGACGCCTACCGCTACTTCCTAGAATTCAACTCACTGGAACAACATATCAGGGAAGCCCTGGCTGACATCAAAGACGGAGATGTTGCAAACCTCAAGAGTCGAGCGGATCACATACGTCGGTTGCTCGGCGGCGGCGAGCTACCGACCGACGTAGTCGCCGAAATCCAGGCAGCCTATAGAGACCTTTCGAGGATCGCGGGGGTGGAGAATCGACACGTCGCTGTCCGCTCATCCGCGACTGCAGAAGATCTTCCCGGGGCGAGTTTCGCCGGTCAACAGGAGACTTACCTCATGGTGCACGGAGTGGCCGAGCTGCTCGACTCCGTCAAGCGCGCCTTTGCCAGCCTGTTCACCGCGCGCGCGATCAACTACCGGGGGCGCATGGGATTCGACCACTTCGAGGTGGCCCTGTCGGTAGGAGTGCAGGCAATGGTACGCTCCGATCTGGCAGCGAGCGGCGTAATGTTCACGCTGGACACCGAATCGGGATTCCGCAACGTCGTTCTCATCACGTCGGCCTACGGATTGGGAGAGAATATAGTCCAGGGCAAGATAGAGCCCGATGAATTCTACGTTCACAAACCCATGCTCGCCGAAGGCTATCGGCCGATCCTACGAAAAAAACTCGGCGCCAAGCGATTGAAACTCGTATACAACGAAGCCGATCATAGCCAGGCCAACGTGGCAACTCCACCAGAAGATCAAAGGAGTTTTTCGCTGCACGATGACGACGTTCTACAGTTGGCGAAATGGGGTGCTCTGATCGAAGAGCATTACTCGGCACAGAGCGGTACGCCCACGCCGATGGATATCGAGTGGGCAAAAGACGGATTTACGGGAGAGCTGTTCATCGTTCAGGCTCGTCCGGAAACCGTACATTCGCGGAAAACGACCGGCACTGTCCACCAATATCGTCTCAAAGGGACGGGCAAGGTGATAATCGAAGGGCGTCCAGTCGGCCACTCCATCGCGGTTGGGGATGCAAACGTTCTCACGGACCTCGACAAGATGGACGAGTTTCGGGAAGGAGAGGTACTGGTCACCAAGAACACCGATCCCGATTGGGAACCGATAATGAAACTGGCCGCGGCCATCATTACGGAACGTGGGGGACGCACGTCGCACGCTGCGATAGTTGCCCGTGAACTCGGAATCCCGGCGGTGGTTGGCACGCTCAGCGCGACACAGGAGATTCACACCGGAAGAACGATCACGGTGTCCACCGCGGAAGGTGAAGTCGGAAGGGTGTACGGGGGAGCGATCGATTACGAGGTACACGAGATCGATCCGTTCGAGCTTCCCCGCCCCAAGACCAAGATTATGCTCAACGTCGGCACTCCCGAGAAAGCCTTTAGCTCCGCTCTGCTACCCAATGACGGTGTGGGGCTCGCCCGCATCGAGTTTATTTTCGCCAGCTGGGTACGATTGCATCCCCTGGCGCTGACGAGATACAACGAGCTGAGCGACGAAATCAAAGCGCAGGTAGACGAACTCACAGCTGGCTACAAGGAAAAAACGGACTACTTCGTGGACAAGCTCGCCCAAGGGATCGGAACGATTGCCGGAGCCTTCTGGCCGAAGCCGGTAATCGTGCGATTCTCTGACTTCAAGACTAACGAGTATGCCCACCTTCTGGGCGGCGAACAGTTTGAGCCGCAAGAAGAGAATCCCATGCTCGGATGGCGCGGTGCCAGCCGTTACTACCATCCCGATTACAAAGACGGATTCCTGCTAGAGGTGGCGGCTGTTAGGAGGGTTCGGGAGACGTTTGGTCTCGAGAACCTGAAAGTAATGATCCCCTTCTGCCGCACGCCCGAGGAGGGCCGGCGTGTACTCGAGGTGATGAAGGAAGGCGGGTTAGAACAGGGGAAAGACGGCCTGGAGGTCTACGTCATGGCCGAGCTGCCATCAAACATCTGGCTTGCCGGAGAGTTCGCAGAGATCTTCGACGGGTTCTCAATCGGGAGTAACGACCTCACCCAGCTCAGTCTTGGCGTAGACCGTGACTCGGTACGAATAGCAGATCTCTTCGATGAATGTAACGAGGCAGTGCGTAAGTCGTGCGCTACACTCATCAGGGCAGCAGCGGAGAAGGGTCGAAAAGTAGGGATCTGCGGCCAGGCACCCTCCGATTACCCCGAGTTCGCGGCCTTTCTCGTCGAGCAAGGCATCGATTCTATCAGCATCAATCCTGACGCAGTGATGGCTACGACGCGTTCCGTACTGGAGATGGAGGAGAAGTTGGCGCGCGGCGACAAGCGCCTGGCAATCGCCAGCAAGCCGTAACGGCCAAGCTGCGGCACCCTGATCGACCTTCCGCCGGGGGAGTCCGGCGGCTGGAAAGATCGGGCGACATTCTGCATCACAGTGGAGCACCTCCCCGCGACTTCCCCACTCCGTGTCAGATGTATTCCAACGACGTGCTTACCTCCACGCATCCTTTAATGGTTCGCGCTACAGGACAAAACTCAGCGTGAACGTCATGCACTCTTTCGATCTGCTCGCGGTTTTCGGGCAGGGCCCTCAAGTTGTAGGCAACGTGAATACGTGTGATCACGAGAACCTTGCCTGCCTTCTCGATCTCGCCCGTAACTTCAGCACTCAAGTCGTCATCTTTCAGTTCGATCCCACGCGCTGCCAGCGCGCCAGCAAGAGTGCCGGTCAGTCACCCGCCGGCAGCGGCGACTACGTAGTCCAACGTAGTAGCGTGAGGTTCAACCGCCGACTCGTCCAATCCGTAGTGGCGCGCTATCTCACTATGCACGCCAAACAGCACCGGCTCGTCTTCGGCTGGGATCGAGGCACTGCGGAGCGGGCCGCCAAGCCTCTTGATTGTAGCTCTTGAAGTGTAGACTACTTCACTCATTGATCGCCTCGAAGCTTAGGTGAACACTCGCGATGTATTTTCCGAAATGGCGATAGAGGAATCCAACGAAGGACGTAAGGAGCTGCCACTCGTTCTCTCCATCCTTTGGCTGAGTTACGGCCACAACCGTACCGCCAAATGCTTTCTGGAAATTGATCCAACCACGGTAGGACGCGTGGATCCATTTCTCCTGGTTCTTTTTCTTTGGGCCGTGGCGGTGCAAAGTCCCACGCCCGTTCCTTCGCAGTTCCAGCTCCTTCTGCACCAGGAGCCTGTACAGGTTGTCCTCCTCGTAACGCGGCGTGATAGTGATGGTGATCATGGAGGCTCCTTCAACAGACGACACTAAGATGGTCCAACATACTCGTGCGCGGAAGGACGACGACTATCGCGCCGAAGCCGCTCTCACCATGTCCTCGAGACATTCAGAGGGACACACATATTGCCGTATGTAGCCAAGCAAATTGTCAGCCACACCGCGCACCTGTTTCTCGACGGTTTCATCGAGGCACCGACCCTCCTCGTCGAAGACACTGCGCACGTTTGCTACCGACACAGGTCCCGGAAGAACGATCGCTCCGATGTGTGAGCAAATGCTCCTGAGTTGCTCGAGGGACTTGATCGCGCCAATCCGTCCAGCGGCGACGCCGAGGAGCGCAACGGGCTTACCGGCTAGGTTCGAGGGAAACCCAAGGTTTTCGATAACGAGCTTGATCATGCTGCTCATTCCGCCGTGATACTCCGGTGTTGAAAGGATCACGCCGGTGGCGTTACGCACGGCTTCTTGCAACTTGTGCGCTCCGGAGTCGTCACCATTCAGCCCGGGGAGCGGCAGCCGGTTTTCAGCAGGATCAAAAATCTCTGCCGCAACGTCGGCCTGGCTTCGAAGCTCATCTACCACGAGCTTGACCGCCTTGGAAGTATAGTTACCTGGTCTGCTCGTCCCCACGACGGTTAGGATACGAATTTGTTCCTTATCACTGTCATTCATGTTCAACTCCTTTTGCGCCTGTTCTAGATGACCGTGCAAACCCCTCATTTGCGACATGAACTTCGCGGCGAGTACTTTCAAGATAATCTGCCACCTCGAACATACCTGCAACTGGAGGATACCGTGAACGCAATAAACTGGTTTGAGATACCGGTGAACGACCTCGAAAGGGCAGTGCAGTTCTACACCGCCGTACTAGGCCGCGACATGCCGCGCATGGATTTGGGCGGCCTCAAGATGGCCCTGTTTCCGGCCGACCAGAGTGAAGTTGGCGGCGCGCTCTGCATGCATGAAGATTTTTATAAGCCATCGAGTGAGGGAACCCTTGTCTACCTGAACGGTGGCGCAGACTTGAGCGAACCCCTCTCGCGCGTCGAAGCCGCAGGCGGCAAAGTCGTGATGGAGAAGAAACAGATAAATGAAGAGATCGGTTACATGGCCATCTTTGTTGACACGGAGGGCAATAAGGTGGCGTTTCATTCGCCAGGATAAATTCGGAGAAGCGTCGCTTCAGCGGAGGAGCACCGATCCACGACTTGAGTTGTGGGAAAAACGCAGCGAAGGGCGGGACGTAGCATGTCAAATATTGATCGCAGAAACTTCCTAAAATACTCGGCGAAACTCACCGGTGGCGCGGTTGCCGGGCTGAGTGCGCTGCAAAGCAGCATCTTCCTAGGATGCTCATGGGAGGGGCGTTCGATCAGAGAGGTTCAGTCGGCAGGCCTGGGCGAGGGTGGTTACGGGCCACTGCGTCCAGCCGGTCCCGATCTCGCGCTACCTGAGGGATTCCAGTACGAGGTGTTTGGTATCGAGAGATCTATCATGTCGGACGGTAACCCAACTCCCTCGTGGCACGATGGGATGTGCGCCTTCCCGCTGCCGAACGGCAACATCCGGCTGATCCGCAATCACGAGGTCAGAGCCAGAGCTGCACCGAACAGCGCGATCGGCAATCTCTCGCTTAGCTACGATTCGGCAGCGGCAGCCGGCACCACTTCCCTCGAAATCGATCCCGCCACCCGGGAAGTGGTGCGTGACTTTGTGAGTCTGGGAGGGTCACTGACCAATTGCGCGGGAGGTCTGACCCCATGGGGCTCGTGGTTAACGTGCGAGGAAGTAACTCGTGGCACGAGCGACGGGTATCAGCAACCACACGGCTACGTCTTCGACGTGCCAGTCGGGGCGGAGTCGCAGGTGGAAGCGATACCGCTTCCGGCGATGGGTCGGTTCTATCACGAGGCCGTCGCAGTCGACCCCGCCACCGGC
>JAZFQE010000363.1:0-3943 GCA_036444955.1 Gemmatimonadales bacterium | reverse complement strand
CGAGGCCCACCTCAGGTTCGCGGACAACGTTCAGGTTACCCTCGAGGAGGATCCCACCGCTTCGGCACGAGCCAGAGAGATAAGGGAAGGAATACTTACGGGGACGACTTCCCGTTAATCGGTGAACGGTGAACTGGAGCCGGTGAGGAAGATCCAAGAGATGGGTGAAGTTGTGGGGCTGAGCGTGCTGACACGCGGCCGACGCCGGGTCACTGAATTCAATGCTCATTTTTCGGTAGAAGCTTCAGCCCGGAGCTTGTAGATTGTGGTCCTGATGCAGACCAAACTGCCCGCCGCCCTTGAGATGCACCGCGCGTTTGAGAGCCGTAACTCCAGTTATGACGGCATCTTCTTCACCGCGGTGCAGACCACCGGAATTTTTTGCCGGCCCTCGTGCCCGGCGAAGAAGCCCAATAGGAACAATGTGGAGTTCTTCCCATCAACCCGGGATGCCCTGTTTGCTGGCTACAGGCCGTGCAAGCGATGTCGCCCCATGGAGCCGAGCGGTGTGGTCCCATCGTGGATTAGACCCCTCGTGTCCGACGTGGAAGCCAATCCAGCGAAACGGTGGAATGACTCGGACCTGCGGGCGCAGAACTTGGATCCCTCCCGCGTTAGACGATGGTTCAAAGCGAATCATGGAATGACGTTCCATGCCTATCAGAGGGGAATGAGACTGGGAAACGCGCTGGAGGAGTTGCGCAACGGCGGCGACATCAGCCGTACTGCTTTTGACCACGGCTATGAGTCATTGAGCGGCTTCCGTGAGGCGTTCAAGCAGATCGTCGGAGATGCGCCAGGACGGAGCCGCGGCACCGAGCAAATCTACTTCAAGAGGATGCTGACACCGCTGGGGCCGATGCTCGCCGCGGCCACTGAGCAAGGTGTGTGTCTGCTGGAGTTCGCCGACAGGAGAATGCTGGAGACACAACTCAGGCGTTTAGCACGCCGTCTGGGTACGGCCGTAACGCCCGGCTCTACGCCCATACTCGAGCAGCTGGAGGCCGAGCTCGGCGAATACTTCAGTGGGGTACGCCGGAAATTTTCGGTGCCGCTTGTGACTCCGGGAACCGCCTTCCAGCAGGAGGTTTGGCAGGTTCTGCGTGGGATTCCGTACGGGAAGACGTGGAGCTACGCAGATCAGGCCCGCGCGTTGGGACGGCCGGAAGCCGTGAGAGCCGTGGCCCGGGCCAACGGTGACAATCCGATCGCGATGTTGATCCCTTGTCACAGGGTGGTCGGGAGTGACGGGCAGCTAACGGGGTACGGCGGCGGTGTGTGGCGCAAGCGGTTTCTCTTGGATCTGGAGCGACGCGCCAACTCCCAATAACATCCGTCACAATCCTGAAGGTTCCGGCGTGCCTCTGCGTGGGAGGCACGCCGACTTCCGCTGGTCCTTAACTCCAGCCTACACTCGCAGCCCAGTCTCTTAGCGTGGTTGCAGGAATCCCGTACTCCGATTCGTTCCCAGCGATATCTACGCTGTAGCCCACGGCGTCGAACCTTTCGAACATAGTCGCGAAGTCGTCGCTCATTTCACGCACCGATTCGATCGACGCCGGCTCGAAGGGGAGCAACTTTCAACGAGCCGGGCAGTATGGTCGCGGCGGTCAAGAGGATAGTGCGGTTCACCTGCCTTCAGTGCGGTTCATCACGGATTTATGGAGTCACGCCCCCAACCTTGGTTAGGTTTCTTTGCCAATCCCGTACTAGGGGGTAACATGGTTCGTAGCGCTACAATCTTGCTAGCCGCCGCAACGATCTCCTTCGTTCAGCCGGCGCAGGCCCAGGAAACGGGGATGCCGACGTTTAACGCGCCTTATCGGGCATTCACTAACCATGAGGCGGGCGTTGACGTGAGTTTTCCGGATGGTGGCGGGACCGCTTTCGAGGGCCACTATCGCTTCGGCAGACGGCAGTTGGATATAGGTTTTCGAGCCGGATGGTTCGATCCAGGCGGGGTCGCGGATACGCGAGTCTTACTCGGGGCAAGCGTGAGACATCGTGTGATCTCCAGGAGTGAAAGTTTCCCGCTCGACGGCGCCCTAGTGGTCGGTATTGGAGCGTCGTTGGCAGACAACGCAAACTTGGTCAGTATTCCGGCTGGGCTCTCGGTGGGACGCCGGCTCACTCTCCGAAATTCGCCGGTCGTGATCATCCCGTATGCTCAGCCCACCTTGTTCCTCTTAACCGGCGATCTAATCGACACTGAAGTGAAGTTCGCTCTGGGCCTGGGAGCGGATTTCCGGCTCAGCCCACAGTTCGTGGTGCGACTGAGCGGTGGGGTGGGCAATCTGGAGGGCATATCACTCGGCGCGGTTTGGGTTCGCTGATCCAACTAGTCTAGGTGGGCGCTGGCGGCAGCCGCGAAGCGCGTCATTATATCGCCTGCTGGCTCGATCTTTGTGATACCGTCAACACTCTTGCCGGCCTGCCAGTAGTCGTTCTGCCCTGTCTCGTCAAGCGAGGCCCGCTTCAGCTGCCATAACGATTTGAGTGCGTAGAGCGTGCGCATCAGGTGCTTCGTCTTACGCCCGCGTAGCATCCACCTAGCTACGCGCCCCGCCTTCAACCCCATACGCTGTATATACGGCGTGTTGATGACGGAAAGAGGCACACCAGTTATCCGCTCGCTCAGTACTATGTCCTTCGACGATGCCTCAACGATGGCGTTTTTGTAGGCGTTGCTCGCGCGACATTCAGTTGTGGCGATGAACGCAGTGCCCATCTGAACGCCTGCATAACCCATTTCAAGAGCTTTGACAAACCGGTCCTCTGACCCCACTCCCCCTGCACAGATTACGGGCACTGCGAGATCGCTCAACTCGTCTAGCAACTGTCTGGGACTACGCGGACCGGCGTGCCCGCCTGCCGTATTGTTTACGGCAATGAGGCCATCGACTCCTCCCTCGAGGCCTTTCAATGCCCACTTGCGCTCCGTAACATCGTGGTAGACGATGCTGCCCAGCGGTTTGACCTTCTCTACTACCCAACCTGGTTTGCCTAGCGAGGTAATGAAGAAGCGGACTCCCTCCTCCAACGCTATTTCGATCCAATTCTCCATCCGTGCGCGGTAAACCTTCGACGACTGCTCGATAAGTGCGTTCATTCCGATCGGCTTCGACGTCATGCGGCGAATGAAGCGCAGTCCTTCACGATAGTCGTGACCGTGGACGTACGTCAGGGAAATGGGCTGAACGATGCCGATGCCGCCCGCCTCCGATGCTGCGGCAACGAGCTCGGGGTTGCTGCACGGATACATGGCTCCGCAAATGATCGGTGTTTTGACACTCACGTGTCGTGTGAAGGCGGTTTCGAGCGGACTCTGATTTTCGGCGGGTGCTGTCAAACCGGGCTCAACTTCCAGCGGACAGTGGCTCGCGCGACCACATCGCCTTGTTGATCCGTAATCTCCGAGTGAACGACGTGCTCGGTGTCCACGGTGACGGCAGGCACTACGCATCGGCTTTCGGCGACTAACGTACCGCGAGCCTTCTTCACATAATCCATGGAGACTGCAACAGGGATTCCCCTGACTCCGTCCGGCAGGCCTACAAGCATTGTGATCCCGCTTGTTACCTCACCGAGATTCATCAACGCGATGGCATGGATTGACCTTAGATGATTACGCACTCTCCGTCGGTCGCGCATCTGAATCTTTGCGTACCCCGGGCGTAGCACCAATACGCGAGGCCTGATCGTGCCCGTGTACGGAACCATCAGCCCAAGGAGCTTGCTGAACAGAAACCTTCCGCCTGGCAAAGGACTGAGTCGTTTCCACGCACGTGCGATTCTCGCACCGTGTGAGTCGTGTGATTCGGTCATCGATGCCTAGCTAGCTGGTTGGTTGCCTGATGCGGTTTTTTGCTCGCAACTATGATAGTGGTCATGTGCTTCGCGCACTGGCGTCACCGTTCACTGTCAGAGCAAGGTGGTGGAACAG
>JAZFQE010000362.1:0-2206 GCA_036444955.1 Gemmatimonadales bacterium | reverse complement strand
CAGGAACGGACATTTCCGTGGCCTCGGCTGACTTCCGTTGTTGACCCACAGCGGAAGTCGAGGTTCACCAATTCGTGACACGCTATACCGAAGGCTTCAGCCATTTCGTCACTTCTATGACTGCTCCGGTTGCTTCCGGATGGAGCGATGGCCGGGTGGGACTTGCACCCGCTGAAGAACGCCGCCTTACCACGGCGCACAACCAAAGCGGACATGACGACGAAACAGCACGAATGAATACCACTAAGCGGCGGCCGACGTACGAGACGTATACCCAGCAACCGGCTTTGGCCCCGGCGTAACGCGATTGAGCGATCGCTTCAGGGCTTAACCATCAAGATCCAGTTGGTTCCAGGGTTTTGCCAGTCATTCTTAACCATGCGCCGGTGGGCAGCCTCAGCATAGCCGCAGCGCTCGTAGAGGCTCTTTGCACGGACATTATAGTCCGCAACAATCAGGCTCATGCCATTTGGGCCGCGATATCTTTCCGCGAAACTCAACAGTCGCGTTCCGACCCCCCGACCGCGCATCTCGCGAATCGTAGAGAGAATGTAGACATAGCCTGTTCCCGGTGCCGCGTTCTCCAATTCCTGCAAGGGCACGAACAGAGACGGCAGTTTGGGATCAAGAGGTGGCGGAACATCGGGTTGCCGGCGCACGATGAGGCAGCCTGCGCGACGCCCTTCCACTTCGGCAATCCAAACTTGGCGATAGGAGATGCCGGAATTTTCGCTCTCCACTCGTGCACGCCCGACGTCCCAAGGGTCCTGGCCTGGAGTGGCCATCTGCGCCCAGATATGTTTCGGAATACCCTCCCCCGCACGGTTGATCAACGGCGCCAGGAAACTGCCATCTTCTGGTAGCGCTCGACGAACATTGATACCACCGATTGACATAGTGACCTGCCCGACTGACTGTTCCGGTCACATTGATAATGCAATTACGGTTTCTGAACCATTGGGATGGTCGTTTCTGCTCCTGGCATTAGATTCGGAAGTCAGGACCATGCTGCCAGCACGTCCGCTTATACCCCAACAAGCTGCATTCTGGGCGAGACAGAGAATGTCTCGAGGTGACCCCGAATGGTCATTCCGGTAGCCCCGCCGTCCGCAGTGCGTCCAACAGTCGCTGGCTGCGGGCGCCCGGCCGGTCCTTTAACCCGGAGTAGACACTCCTCATCAGCGCGATAGATAGCTTCGGTTCGAGGCGGAGTGCAGACTGCAGAGCCTTGTGTCCCTCCGCCTCCCGGCCTTGGATAACGTAGAGGGCCGCGAGGGTCGCAAGCGGGACGTACTGGACCGTCGGGTACTCGCAAACCTTCTCGAAGAATTCGATGGCCCGGTCGAAATCATCGAGCCTAATGTAAGCAGAAGCCTTGTAGTGTAGCATGACCCACATCATGGGATCGTTCGGACTTAACCGGATAGCCGTATCTGCGTAGTCGATTGCTTTCTTTGGATCCCCGCCATAGACGTGTGCCACCGCAAGACCAAGGTGTCCGAGCGCGAAGTTTGGATTGATGCTTACGCATGACTCCAATGCCCGAACTGCGGCTTGGTGTTCACCTTCCAACGATTTCAACCGTCCGAGCGCATGAAACGCAAAGTAGTCGCGCTGATCGATGGCAATCGCTTTGCTGGCGTCCGAGAGGCCCTGCTGCAAGACTTCGTCACGATCATTGGCCCATTCATAGATCAGCAGCAGGTGGGCTCCGAACGCCAAATGGCCATAGGCTTGACCGAAGCTTGGATCGAGCATGATCGCTCGGCGCACCAGATTCATGCCTTTGTTAAGATCCGTAAGGTCATGTTGCCACATGAGCGCCGCGCCTTGCTGGAACAGATCCCAGGCGCCCAGATTGTTCGTCGGTTTTCGCTTTGCACGCTCGCGTTCTAATCCGGCCAGCTCCGGCTCGACAGCCGCCGCGATCGTCGAGGTGATCTCGTCTTGTAGCTCGAATATGTCATCGAGGCTACGGTCATAACGTTCGACCCAGACATGGTTGCCACTTTCCGCCTCGATTAACTGGGCCGAAATCCGCACACGGTCCGCAGCCTTACGCACGCTCCCTTCCAGGACGTAGCGCACGCCGAGTTTCCGCCCCACCTGTTTAACATCGACGGACTGGCCTTTGTAGACAAAGGTCGAATTGCGAGCGATGACGAAGAACCAGCGGAACTTGGAAAGGGCGGTGATGATGTCCTCG
>JAZFQE010000361.1:0-3670 GCA_036444955.1 Gemmatimonadales bacterium | reverse complement strand
TGCGGCGGTAGCTCCGAAAAAGAAGAACTCCCCGGCTCGCGTGAACCGGGGAGTCAACTGTCGGTGGTTGCGGGGGCAGGATTCGAACCTGCGACCTTCAGGTTATGAGGCTGATACTCCAAGAATCTCTAAGCCATTGTGCGGACACGGTTGTTGATAGTGCTGCTAAATTTCTTTATGGTTCAGAAGGTAATAGGTAGACACCCACAGTCAGTCAGCGACAATGAGCGACACCAACGCGCAAAATTGTCGCTGACATGGTGCGGACACAATGGCTGAGAAGCTGACGGACAAACTCGTCAAATCACTTCCCGCGCCAGCTAGCGGGAACAAGATCACCTACGATACCAACGTGCATGGGTTCGGGTTTCGCGTTACGGCCGCTGGGGCACGCGCATTCATCCTGAACTATCGCATCAACGGACGGGAACGGCGGTACACGATTGGTGCGTATCCCGATTGGTCAGTCGGCGCGGCACGCGAGGAGGCCAAGCGTCTCAAGCGCCAGGTCGACCGCGGATACGATCCGATGGGCCAGCGCCATGCCGAGCGCGCTGCCCCTACTGTCGCGGAGCTCGCCAGGAGATTTCTCGAGGAGCACGCGATGCGGAAAGTGCTCCGGGCACAAGCGGACGATCGTGCAATGATTGAGAAGCTTGTCTTGCCGGTCATTGGACAGCTCAAGGTCCACGATGTCCGGGGCGACGACATCGACAGGCTCCATCGAGACATCAGCCGGACGCGTCCGATCAGGGCGAACCGTGTCGCCCAGCTGCTCTCGAAGATGTTCTCGCTGGCTGTGAGGTGGGAGTATCGGTCTGACAATCCGGTCAAAGGGATCCATCGCAACCCCGAACCGAAGCGTACCCGGTATCTGTCGAATGATGAACTCAAGCGCCTGATCGCCGCTCTCGCGTCGCGTCCGAACCAGACCAGCGCAAACGTCATCCGGATGTTGCTCCTCACCGGAGCTCGCCGAGGCGAAGTGCTCAACGCGAGATGGGATCAATTCGATCTAGAGGCAGGTGTTTGGACGAAGCCAAGCGCGCATACCAAGCAAAAGAAGGAGCACCGGGTGCCCCTTTCCGCGCTTGTCATGCAGCTTCTCTCCCAGATGCGGAATTCCGCCGGCTCATCACCGTACGTCTTTCCCGGCCGCGTTCCTGGTAAACCGTTGAAAGAGATCAAGGGATTTTGGGCGGGCGTCTGCAAAGAGGCCAAGATTGAAGACTGCCGCATCCATGATCTACGTCACACCTATGCGTCGATCCTCGCGAGTGCAGGCCATTCGCTCCCAGTGATCGGGGCCCTTCTCGGCCATACCCAACCGAACACAACGGCTCGATACTCTCACCTGTTCGATGATCCATTGCGAGAGGCGACGGAACAGGTTGGATCGGTTGTTACTGATTTGAGCGCAGCTGGCACATAAGACAGGGTAGCGGTCGTCGAGGAAAGCTGACACATATCGTGGACGTTTCTCCGAACGTGCTTTCGACGCCTCCGTAAACAAGCTGACCATCGCTTTCCCTGGTGGAACGCTGATTCATGGCACGCAAACCCAAGAAGAGCCTGAGGTATCCTCAGTTCCGCGAACCAATCCCTTGGGGAGCTGAATTTGGTTTGTCATATCCAGAAGAACTCGAGGAGGGATTCGAGCGACTAAGAGAAAGCTTGACGTTTCCACAGACAGAGAAGGGTCTCACCGAGGTCGAGTTTATCATCCGAGCATTCGAGAAGGATGCTGCAACTATACTGAAAGCAGAGGGGTACGACCCAGATATAAATGAGTTGTTGGGGGAGGACGACTCTGAGATGGGCGCGAGACTCGCTTCAGCAAAGGCGGTGGTTATAAACGCTTGGCGCTTTCGAGACGCGCTCGAGACGAACAGAATCAATCAAGCATTCATCGACCTGATGCTCCTGACTGCAGCCGCAATTCGATCGGACCTATTCGAGCCAGCATTGCGAGGCATTTGGGCAAAGATTGCCACCGATAAGGGAACGAATGCAGCCCGGCGCATGCAGAGCAAGACTGTCACTGAAAGGCACAAGGACATTGTCGAGCTCGGTAGAGGCTTGCTTAGCGCCGGGAAGCCACCGCACAATATTTCAGCGATCATTGCCAAACGGCTCGGGATGTCACCGCGCCAAGTAAGAACCGTGCTCCAACGGCACGGTGCTCTCTCAAAGAAACGGAAGCACCCTTAGGACCCTTCCTTTTTCATCACCATTTGCTCCGACGTCCACGGACGTACGAAGGTGATGGAGCCCACAAAAAATGGGTCAAAATGGCCGCGCTAAAGATCACGATGTCCAATCCCTGCTCGCAGAATTTGCGGGCAAACCGGATCTGGCAGCTCAGTTCCAAGTATCCCCGCGCACGATCGACCGGTGGGTGCGGATGCGACTTCTCCCTGCTCCCGTCCGCATGGGGCGAACCTCTCTCTTCCACGTGCCCACGGTTAAACGTCACCTCGAGCACCTCTCCGCCACTACCAGCGATCGGTGCCCGCGGGTTCGACCCAAATGCTAGACGCCAAGACGATTGCGCAAGCGTTGGGCCGTGCCAGTAGGTCTGGCGCTGGGTGGAAATGCTTGTGTCCAGCGCACGATGATCGCAATCCGAGCCTGTCGGTGACGGATAGTGAAGACGGGCGGGTGCTCGTTCGCTGTCACGCGGGCTGCTCTCAAGAGAGCGTCATAGCGGCCCTTACCGATCGCGGACTTTGGCCCCAACGGTATCCAGTGGGCGGTTCGAAGCAACTTAAGACCCCCGGAAGCTCCAAGCTCGATGCATGGACCCCAGTTTTGCCCGTGCCTGCAGACGCTCCCAAGCCAGATTTCAATTGTTCGACGTTGGGCACACCAAGTTTGAAATGGGAATATCGAAACCAGAAAGGCGAAACACTGGGCTTCGTGGTCAGGTACGAGCAGCCGAACAACGGCAAGACCTTCCGGCCCCTTACCTTCTGCAAGCGTCCAGATGGAAAATGCGAGTGGCGCCAGCGGGGGTTCCCCAAGCCCTACCCACTATACGGTCTTGAACGTCTGTCTTCGCGCGAGGATTCGCCAATTGTAGTCGCCGAGGGCGAGAAGGCCGCCGACTGCGCGCAAGAGCTTCTGTTCCACATGGTGGGGGTGTCATGGCCTCACGGCGCGAAGAGCGTAAACGACGTCGATTGGGCTCCCCTCGCAGGGCGAGAGGTCCTTGTTTGGCCCGACGCGGATGACGAAGGGCAGCGGGCAGCACAACAGGTCTGTCGGCAATGTGTGGAGGCGGGAGTCAAGAGTGTCCGTTTGATCCGACCCCCAAAAGATGCTCCAAAGGGCTGGGATGCAGCGGACGCCCTCGCCGAAGATTATTCGCCGGCGGGCATTTCCGAGCTCATCGAACAGGCAGAAGAGTATCGGCTTCCCAGTCCTCTGAGCGATAAACCCCGTATTGAATTGACAGCTTGGCGAGCTGATCGATTTGCGGGACAACCGCCGGAGCGAAGGTGGCTCGTCGACAGGATACTGCCGCTAGCTACACCCTGCATGGTCGCCGCCATCGGCGGCACCGGAAAGTCGATGATCATGCTTAAGCTGGCGCTCGAGGTCGCCACCGGTGATCTCGGTGGCTCTGAACAGGACGACTCGGAAAGAATGTTCGGGAGTACCGTCACGT
>JAZFQE010000360.1:0-3273 GCA_036444955.1 Gemmatimonadales bacterium | reverse complement strand
AACTCAATAACAGACCGCAGCCGGGCGTAGACAGACACGATCTGCTGATTACTACGACACTGACTTATGCGCTAGGAGGTTAAGGGTTGGCGGACCAACCGGCTTCAACCCCTGAAGAGCGTCGCTTCCCTGTTGAACCATTTGACGCAGAAGACGATCGAGACCGAGGCGAGGAGCAGTAGCGAGACGTAGACCAGCGCTAGGTGCGTCGGATCGATTGCGGCCGAAATCACATCCTTGCTGGCAAGTGAGACGTTCAGGATCGGTATCAATGCGGTTTTCCACGTCAACTCCACGCCGGGCATCAGTCCAATCAACACAGGCACGATCACGACGAAGCTCATGGGCGTGAGGCTGCTTTGAGCTTCCTTGAAAGACTTGGAGTAAATGGAGACCGCGAGTATTACCGCGGCAAAGAAAGCTTCGAGCGGAATCAGCAGCGAAACGATCATTCCTAGCACCGTAAGATTCAGGATATCCGTGATCACGGCCATTATCTGCTCGGGAATCTCTTTGATCTGCAGCACCGCGATGTACAGGCCGCCGATAGAGATCATCGCGGAAGCGAGTCCTATCAGGGAAATCACCAGAAACTTGCCGAGCACTATTTCGAGCCTCGAAGCGGGGCTGGACAGCAGTGTTTCTAGAGTGCCACGTTCCTTCTCGCCGGCGCCAAGATCGATTCCCGGATACATCGAGCCCATGAAGCAGAAAAGAATGAACATGTAGGGTAGGAGCCGTCCTGCTGTCTCTCCGATACGCTCTTTGACCGTGGCCACATCGAAATCGACAATCTCGATCGCGTCGAACAACTGCGCATCGAGGTTGAGGCGTTCGATTCTTCGCCCCACAATTTCCTCGGCGTACTCCTCGATGATGTCTCGGAGTCTGCGCTCCACAACGTTGAGCGAGCGAGTCGACTGATAATACAGTTGCACGGCAGCCTGGCGGTCGGCGTTGATGCGATCGAGGAAAGTGGAAGGGATTACAATGGCGCCGTCAACACTGTCTTCCCGCACAGTCGCTGCGACATCCTCTATCGCTATGCCCTGAATCACGGTTATCAGTGAATCGCTGGCAATCAGCGAATGCAGGTCGGGAGCGTACTCCGCCCCCACAACCGCTATTTTCAATTGCTTCTCCGAAGCCTTCCGCTCAAGCAGCGCGCCTACCTTCACCACAACCAGGAGCATGATCGGTACGAGGAGAACCGGCACAACTATCATCATGATAAGGGTGCGTCGGTCACGCAGCGTATCAATCAGCTCTTTGCGGAAGATCGTGAAGGTCCGGGGCATTATTCCTCCCCCACCAGACGGATAAACTCGTCTTCGTAGCTCGCAGTCCTCATCTGGGCCTCGAACCGGGTGATGTTGCCGCTGAAGTAGAGCTTACCCTTGTGCAGGATCGCGATGTCGTCGCACAGGAGCTTTACCTCGGCCATCTGATGCGTGGAGAACAGGACGGTCTTGCCATCCCCTTTACAGCTGCGGATCAAGTTGATGATGCTGCGCGAGGTCATGACATCGAGCCCTACCGTGGGTTCGTCGAACACCAGCACGGGAGGATCGTTAATCATCGTCCGCGCAATGGAAACCTTCTGTTTCATGCCGGTACTTAGATGAGCTATCCGCTGATTAGCAAAGGAATTCATATCCAGCAGATCGAATAGCTGCTTTCTACTCGCCTCGAACGCATCCCTCTTCATTCCGTGAAGGTCGGCGTGGTAGCGCACCATTTCCACAGCGGTGAGACGGTGATACAACCCCGTGTTCCCCGTGAGAAATCCGATTCGCTTGCGAACCTCGCGCGGTTGTTCGACCACGTCCACACCCGCGACGCTCACTCTACCACCCGAAGGTTTCAGCATCGTCGCTATGATCCTCAAGGCGGTTGTTTTCCCAGCTCCGTTCGGCCCCAACAATCCGAAAACTCTCCCGGGTGCGCACTCGAAGCTGATACCGCTCAGCGCGTCAATACTCGGCGCCTTGAGGAAGCTCCCGCCCAGCTCGCGCCGCATTTTACGGTTTAGCTTGTAGGTCTTTGTGAGACCCTCGACCTTGATCATTGCGTCTGTGGAAGTCCTACGGAGTGGCTGCGCCAGTCATCATTGAGTCCCGCAGCGCGCGGAACTCCGTCCCCTCATTCCAGTTTGGAAAGGCCGACTCGTTGCTGAGTTGGTACCCGACGCGAAAGAGAAGTCTTATATCGTCCATCGCACCGATCAGGTCCCAGGACTCGTCGAATTCATCGGTCGGCTGGTGGTAACGCTCGGCACGATACTCTGCCAATCGATCCAACGTCCACTGGGCACCGTGCTCCACGTGGTCGATTCCCTGATCGGTGTATGCCGCCGGAATTCCCTGCTTGGCGAAGCTGAAGTGGTCGGAGCGGTAGAAATAACCTTTCTCAGGCTCGGGGTCCGGCCGCACTACCCTACCCTGAGCCCCGGCGGCGTCCACAATGTAGTCGTCCAGCTCCGAGTTGCCGATTCCCACGATCGTGATGTCGTTCATGCGACCGTAGATGTTGACGCCATCCACGTTAATTGCGGCGACTGTCTGCGATTTAGGGTAAACGGGATTGGCCGCGTAGTACTCCGAACCAAGCAACCCCTGTTCTTCAGCGGTTACCAGGAGGAAGAGAATCGAACGCGCCGGCCGCGTCTCCAGGCTGGCAAACGCCTCAGCCAGCTCGAGCAAAGCCGCAATACCGGTGGCATTGTCGAATGCCCCGTTGTAAATACCGTCCCCGTCTATGGACTGGTCGTGTCCCAAGTGGTCCCAGTGGGCCATGTAAACCACGATTTCGTCGGGCCTCTCACTGCCGGGCAGCAAAGCGAGCACGTTATTGGAGACAGATTCTGTTATTGTATTCTCCACCCCGAGAGACGCTGTCACTCCCAGCGGTACGGCCGTGAAGCCAGACTGCGCAGCGCTGGCTGCAAGCTCGTCAAAATCCTGGCGCGCCGTTGTGAAAATCGCGCGCGCGGCGGACTCCGTAATCCATCCCTCTATCGCAACTCTCGACATGTTGCGGTCGGCCGAAACCAAATAAAACTGGGGACCCGACCACCCCCGGTTTACCACGTTCCAGCCATAACCCGCGGGTTCGGTCTGGTGCACAACAAGTGCCGCCGCCGCCCCCTGCCGCGCCGCTTCCTCGTACTTATAGGTCCAGCGACCGTAATAGGTCATTGAATTTCCGTTAAAAAGACTTGAATCTTGAGTTGCAAAACCGGGATCATTCACAAGAATCACGACCGTCTTCCCA
>JAZFQE010000359.1:0-3782 GCA_036444955.1 Gemmatimonadales bacterium | reverse complement strand
GACTCTCACGCTGTGTTTTTCGACACATTCCTCGCCACAGTCGACCCGATGGTTCGCGCTACCGAACTGGTGAATGCCGAAGCGCGATGACCTAAAGCGCGTCCTAGTAGTGGGGGCCGGTCCCATCGTGATCGGCCAGGCATGCGAGTTCGACTACTCCGGTACCCAGGCGCTCCGAGCACTCAAGGAGGAAGGGTTGGCGGTTGTCCTCGTCAACTCCAATCCCGCCACAATAATGACGGACCCCGAGTTCGCCGACGCGACTTACGTGGAACCACTCGTTCCCAGCGTTCTCGAACAAATCATCGAGCGAGAAAGACCGGACGCGCTGCTCCCGACCGTCGGAGGCCAGACTGCGCTCAACCTGACCGTTCGGTTACACGAGGCGGGTGTGCTTGAGAAATACGGCGTAGAGTGTCTCGGCGCGAAGGTGCACGCAATCAAACGGGCTGAATCGCGCAGCGAATTTCGCCGAGCCATGCTGGACGCCGGCCTGGACGTTCCCAACGGCGCCGAGGTGGGATCGGTTGAGGAAGCACGAGCGTGGGCGACCGACATGGGACTGCCCGCGGTAGTTCGGCCCAGCTTCACCTTGGGCGGTGAAGGAGGCGGACTCGCCCGGACGCAGGAGGAGCTCCACCGGTTGGCTCAGGAAGGGTTGGATAGAAGCCCGGTCCACACTGTGCTAATAGAAGAATCACTTCACGGCTGGAAGGAATTCGAGCTGGAAGTTATGCGGGATCGGGCGGATAACGCAGTAGTGGTCTGCAGCATCGAGAACGTTGATGCAATGGGCATCCACACGGGGGACAGTTTGACTGTAGCGCCGGCCCTCACCCTGACCGACCGGGAGTATCAGCGCATGCGGGATGCGGCGTTGCGCTGTCTCAGCGCGATAGGCGTGGAAACGGGGGGCAGTAACGTCCAGTTCGCAGTAAACCCCGATTCTGGTCGGATGGTCATCATCGAAATGAACCCCCGCGTGTCACGCTCGTCGGCACTAGCCTCGAAGGCGACCGGGTTTCCCATCGCGCGCGTCGCCACTAAGCTGGCGCTCGGCTACACGTTGGACGAGATCGAGAACGCGATCACGCGCGAGACCCTCGCAGCCTTCGAGCCCGCGCTGGATTACGTGGTGGTCAAAGCTCCGCGCTTCAACTTCGACAAGTTCCCCGAATCGGACGACACACTCACCACACGCATGAAGTCGGTGGGCGAGGTTATGGCCATCGGCGGGTCGTTCAAAGAGGCGCTGCAGAAAGCACTTCGTAGTCTCGAGGACGGACGCTCCGGTTTTGCGTTTGACGGCAACGATCCTGACCCCGGATCTGTCGATTGGAAGGCACGACTTTCAAGACCGCGGCCGTCACGCTACCGGGATTTGGCCGGAGCTCTGCACGCGAGGGTATCGGTTGAGGAGCTGCACGGACTTACAGGAATTGACCTGTGGTTCCTCAGGGAGATGGAGGCAATCGTGAAGACGGCGAACTGCCTTGCATCGAGCTCTATCGACCGAATTGAAGCTGCGACGATGCGAACGATCAAGGCCGCTGGCTTCTCTGACAGACAACTAGCCTACAACCTCGGCACAACTGAGGAGAGTGTGCGTGAGCTTCGCTCGCGGCTTGGCGTCCAGCCCATATTCAAGACGGTGGATACGTGTGCCGCCGAATTCGAAGCCTTCACCCCCTATTACTACTCGACATACGATGGTGAAGAGGACGAATCCTTTTCAGCCGGGAAGAACCGCGTGGTCATCCTGGGAGCGGGCCCGAATCGCATCGGGCAGGGGATTGAGTTCGACTACTGCTGCGTGAGGGCTTGTATGTCGCTGCGGAAAGCGGGTCATGAAGTCGTCATGATCAACTGCAATCCGGAGACGGTCTCAACCGACTACGACACGGCCGACATCTTGTACTTCGAACCGGTGACTCTCGAAGACGTATTAGCGGTCTGCCGGCGAGAGGAACCACTGGGCGTTATTGTGCAACTGGGCGGCCAGACCCCACTAAAGCTCGCTGCATCGCTGGACGCTCTTGGCATTCCTGTTCTCGGGACCGCGGTGGACAAGATAGCGCTGGCCGAGGACAGAAGGGCTTTCCAGGATACGCTGGCCGAGCTAAACGTCTTAATGCCCGAGGCCAGAGCTGCCGAGCAACTCGACGAAGCGTGTCAGATGGCCGCGCAGGTCGGCTATCCCGTGTTAGTGCGACCCTCCTATGTCCTTGGCGGACTGGGAATGGCAGTTGTCTACGATGAGAGTGATCTACGCGGGTGTCTGGGACGGAATGGCCCGTTTGGACCCAGCAACCCGGTTGAACTGATTTCGTTTCTCGAAGATGCGTTTGAGTATGACGTTGACGCAGTAAGTGACGGCAAGCGAACTCTTATTGCCGGGGTCATGCAGCACATTCAGGAGGCGGGCATACATTCCGGCGATTCAGCGTGTACCATTCCCCCGTTCCACGCTCCGCCGGGCCTCATGTTGCACCTCCGTGATATTACTGAGCGACTTGCATCACGCTTCGAGGTGCGGGGCCTCATGAATATCCAGATCGCGGTCAAGGACAACGAGGTTTACGTGCTCGAGGTGAACCCGCGCGCGTCGCGAACGCTTCCGTTCGTCTCAAAGGCAACCGGAGTACGCTGGATTGAGCTTGGCACGATGGCTATGGTGGGGCAGAGCCTGGCAGAGTGCGGTGTGTCGTCGTCACCTCCTGTTCGGCGGGTTGCGGTCAAAGAGGCCGTGTTTCCCTTCGACCGGTTTCCCGAGGCCGACCCCGCTCTGGGACCGGAGATGAGGTCGACCGGCGAAGTGATGGGTGTGGACTGGGATTTTGGACGGGCTTTCGCCAAGTCCCAGCTCGCGGGTGGATTCCCGTTGCCCACGACCCCAGGGCTGGTGTTCGTTTCGGTCCACGATAGGGACAAGCCAGCTGCATGCCGCGTAACTAGGAGGCTCCACACATTGGGTTTCAGGATATGTGCCACGTCGGGGACGGCCGCCGCGCTCAGAGAATATGGAGTTCCCGTGGAGGAGGTTAAAAAACTGGGGGAAGGAAACCCGAACGCGCTGGACTATATCACTAGCAGCGAAAACCCCGTTTGCCTCGTCCTGAACACGCCTCTGGGCAAGAACTCAAAGGTGGACGACTCCTACATTCGCCGTGCTGCCATCCGTCACAGAGTCCCGTACATGACGACTCTGTCCGCGGCAAGCGCCGCGGTAGCGGGGATCGAGGCCTTGCTCGCGGGCCAGCTGGACGTGTACTGCCTTCAGGAATTCTTACCGCAGGACGGCCGCGCCAGGTAGTTTTTTGGCGGAGTTTACGGCGGATCTAGCACCCACAACCCGGTATTCCGGTCTGACAGGTAGATCTTACCCTGGTGCAGTTGGAGGGCCCAGGTACAGGTGCCGTCTCCCGGAGGGCATCCGCCGGAACCGTCGTACTCGAGGAAGGCCAGTTCGCGTCCTTGGAGCTCAAGTTGGCCCAAAAGCTCGCCAGTGACGTCGAGGGCACGGATGCCCCGCGAATACCATGCCATATAGAGGATGCCGCGGGTCTCGTCGAGCCAGAAATTGTGTGGCGTCTCCCCGGTTACAGCGAAGCTGGCAACTTCGCGAGGCCGAGTGAGGTCACTGGCGTCCACCACGTGCATGATGCCGGGCGTGTCAAAATCCTCCTCGCCCACGAACACGTACCCCGTGGCCGGCCAGTACCATGCGTTGTGAGTCTGACCGCCGGCGGTTAGGACGCGCCCCATCTCGATTGGATTCTCGG
>JAZFQE010000358.1:0-2189 GCA_036444955.1 Gemmatimonadales bacterium | reverse complement strand
TGACCTTGAAACTGAGGCCGTTCGCCAAACCGGCCTCGGCGAGCAGCGCTTTTGCCTGTTCGGGGTCATGAGGATAGAGCTCGGGGAAGTCCGGCTCGTACGATGGGGACGCCGGCGGCAAGATCCCCGCCATGACGCCCGTCGCACCGGTGAAAACCTCCTCGCTGAGGCGCCGGCGATCGAACGCCAACGCAACGGCCCGGCGCACGCGTGGGTCGTGAAAGGGGGCATCGTGCGTGTTGAAGATAAAATACCAGACGTAGGGGATCGGTCCCTCGCGAACGACGAAGCCGTTCGCGCGTAGTTCCTCGAGGCGCGTGGGCTCCGGACCGTAGGCCAGGTCCACTTCGCCGTCGAGCAGCGCTTTGGCCCGTTGGTCTGCATCCGGGAGAGGGACGAACCGGATCCCGTCGAGGTAAGATGCGCTATTCCAGTAGTCGTCGTTGCGGGCCATCTCGACGCCGCTGCCAAAGGGCGTGGACAAACGCGCCACGAACTTGAACGGGCCGGTACCCGGTGCATGGTCGGCAACGCCCTCATTACCGTGCCCCTTCAGCGCCTTCGGGCTGATGAAGACGACCGATCCGGGAGCGTCCTCTTGCGTCATGCAGTTCAGGAATTCGGGGAAGGGTTCGCGCAAGATGATCTCAACCGTGTATTTATCGAATGCCCGCACGTCTTCCACGCTCTGCATCGCAACTTGGTTGTAGTCGGCGGCAACGGGATAGAAGTGTGGAGCATTCTCCCGCCACATGCGTTCGAAGTTGAATATCACGGACTTCGCATCAAAGGGATTACCGTCGTGGAAGCGGACATTCTCCCGAAGATAGAAAGTGTAGACGCGTCCATCGGGCGAAACTTCATAGCGATGTGCAAGTGCCGGCACCAATCGGGTTTGCGGCGAAGCTTCGTCCTCAAGATCGTCTTCAACCAGGCTCTCGAACATTTGCTGCACGACACGGCCAGTGTTCCAGCCTCCAAACGAGGCGGGCGGATCAACGATATCGACTTCCCAGTCGAGGCCGACCCTGAGAGTACCGCCGAGTCTTGGTTTCCCAGTTGCCATTCGCCCTCAATCCTCTCCTCTTGTAGGATGCAAAAAGATCACCGCAGCTGTCATACAGCCAGATGATAGACGTGATGCAACCCGTTAGCTGATATACGCATCGCGGTACTTTTGGCTGCGTGTCTGCGCGGCAAATTCACGCTTGTGGAGCCATACGTTGGGTGATGGTGCAGTCTCCAGCCCATCTCGTTGCCATCACCACCACAATCTGTTTCGATCTCGATGAACTCCCGAGTTAGGCTTGTGGGGTGTGAAACAAATGGGGGGCCAATACTGATGGCAAAGAAATCTGCGAGACGCAAAACAGCAACCACAAGAGCAAAGGTTGCAACACGGAAAACCTCCCGTGGCAAGAAGCCTGGTAGCGTGACGACTTCCCCGAAGCCCCGGGCGACACCGGCCGGCGTATACGACAGGCAACATCTGGCAAGTGTGATCCAGGCTGGTACGGGCTGTTCGGGGCAGGCTGCTAAGCGAACGCTCAACGCGGTCTTGGACAGCGTCGTGCTCTCGCTCAAAAAGAACAAGAAGGTCCAGTTTGCCGGGTTTGGTACTTTTGAGGTTCTCAAACGGCGTGCACATAAAGGCCGGAACCCAGCCACCGGCGAGGCGATGAGGGTGAAAGCGAAAAATAGAGTGCGCTTTCGTGCCGGGGCTACGCTGAAGAGAGGGATCTGAGTGCCGCGAGAATCTCCTGCTGCCTGCTCTCGCGCGTGCTGATAAGCAAGACACGTTCACCGCATACCTGAGGCGCTCGGAAGAGCACGTCATACAATCTGAGCACGGCCTGAGCCGACGACAATCCGTCCCGGTGGCTCAGGGTCTGCTTTCCTGTGGATATCAGGCCGCAAAGCCAGCGTCGAGCCGCCGCGCTGGCTTCAGTCCTGCTTGCTCGAACCGGTCTGTTCGGTCAGGTCTCGCAACGCTTCTTTGGTTTGCGCCTCCAGTGGGGTCCAGAAAGCCCCGGTCATGGCAGCCATGATGTTCATCACTTGGTTGGCCTGACCCAGGTACTGTTGCGTTGCCGACTCAAAGAATTCGCACTGGACACGGAACGCCTGCTCAACATCTCCGCAACCCGTGAGCGTTTCCGATCGCTCGATGTTCGCACGAAGCCGCTTGG
>JAZFQE010000357.1:0-2042 GCA_036444955.1 Gemmatimonadales bacterium | reverse complement strand
CTCTCGGCTGGTGGGATACCGGCCGCGGCATATGGCTGTACTGGGCAGGGTTGATTCGCTTCGTTATCTCCGCGCTCGGCTGGCTCTGGAGCCTCGTGGTGCTGGCTGTGAAACTGCTTGCCACCCTTGTCAAGCAGGCGGTCAGCTCGCCGTTCGCCCTATTTGATTGGAGCTCACGCAAGTACTTCCGACCTGGCGTGCCATGGCTGGCGGTGCTGCTGACCATAATGTGGTCGGGGCTGGAGGCAACCATCTTCAGCTTCACGCTCATGCCCACGGTTCATGAAGTGTTGGCGGACATCACTGGCTTCGAGCCCAACAGGTTGTTAATGATGCCGCTTCTGTGGTTCTTCCTCTTCTTCTTGATTCTGGGCAGCTTCGCGAGCATCCAGGTGATGAACGAAGCTTTCCACTCTCGACAGATGGGAAGAGTCATCCAAATGGTTGTCGTCGAATTCTTCGTAGCGTTTTTCGAGGTCGTATTTCTCTACCGAGAACTGATTGATGCTATCACACCGTGGATCGCGCAGCAGAGTGGGGGGCAAGTCCAAATGGGGCTCTATTCCACGCTTGCGCTCGGTGTATTCGGGTGGGTCGGCATACGAGGCATGACGTGGTTCCTCTTCGGCCGCTTCGGGACTCCTGCCATTCAGGCGGTGCTTTCCAGGCAGGTGCCCGCGAGTGAGGGCGCCCCTCTGGCGCCGGCCGTGCAACAGGCTGCCGTCACCGTGTGGCGAGGACCTATTGAGGCGTTCAAAGCCGAGTCTAAGTGGTTCAAGGACGAAGCAACGAAGTTGTTCGAGCTTGCCTCGTTGCCGGTGTTGCAGCTCCTGGCAGTTGCTGTGAACTTCCCGGTCGTGGCGCTCAGATCGCAGCCGCTCTTCCGCTTCCCGTTGCGCAACCTCGATGAGATGCTCGCCGATACTCCGTTTCCGAAACTCTCGCCTCGGTCCAAACAGAATCGAGGAGAGGATCGGGGAGCTTCGCCCGGTGAAGGAGTTGCGCCGTGAGGGCGCTCCTGTGCTCGCGTGCCTGGCTGTTGCTGACGGCGATAGTCGGGTGCGCGCCGGCAACCGAGTCAGCACGCGCGCCCAAGTACACAATGGTGATAGGCGTAGACGTGAGCGGGTCGTTCCTTAGTGCAGGGAGGTATGACGACGCTGTGCGATTTGCCGCGCTCTACATATACGCGCATTTGAACGGGTTCGGAGATTTGAGGGTGCCGACCGCCCTTTTCGTTGGCTCGGTAGGCGGTACGCGGCCGGGTGAGGCCAAGACTTTTCACCCAATTCACGATTTTCAAGGGAAGAATCCAGAGCAACTCGACTCGGTTTTGCGACTATGGTTTCCGCCAGAGGACCGTCTGACCGATTTCAACACCTTTTTCGCGCAGGTCTCCGACCTGGTGAAACAGCGCGGTCTTATTTTGTCGCCGCTTAATGTGGTGCTGTTCAGCGATGGAGTTCCGGATCTTACGCCGGGCCAGCAGGCAACAGAGCGTTATAACGCGGTAGATGTTAGCCCGCTCGAGTATCTCTCACGGAGCGTTACAGTGCGCCTGCTCTATCCTGATCCTACCGTGGCGGCCGACTGGCGGAGGAGCGTACCGAGGCGGCGCGTGCGATTGTGGACGCAGGACGCTGAGGTCATGGACGGCTGGACCGCACAGTTTCAGGCAAACCTCGCTTTCGAGGAGCAGGATGAGCTGTGGACTTGGATTTCAGACAACGTTGATTTCAGGGTTAGAAGAGAGAGAATATTCTGACGATGGGTGCGGCGTGAGGACGGCTTCCTACCTCGCGCTGGCCCGCACTTCTGCAATAGCCGTTCGCGGCCGCTGACTTTACAGATTTGTCTCGCTGCGCGCGTCCATCCACACAGGCCCCTCGATTGATGTCATCCCCTCCTCCCCCCCCTCCCGCCTCCCCCCTGCAAGCGCAACCAGTGGCATAACGAACGGGTTGGATCTAGCGTCCCTTAACGAAAACCGATGGTCACCGGTCTTGTCTGCGCCGGTCGCTGAGATAAACTCTTAGACGGTA
>JAZFQE010000356.1:0-4305 GCA_036444955.1 Gemmatimonadales bacterium | reverse complement strand
TTCTCGAATACGTTTGTCCCGTTACTGGAACTGTGCGTTCGAAGCCAAGCGCCCCAGCCACGCGCCGATCGAGCTCTTTGACCTTTTGGTGATCGCCCTCGAACAGCTCCAGATAGCTTGCCTGGGTTCCCGTGGTTCCCTTGCATCCGCGGCTGGGCAGCTCCGACTCAAGGCGCGCCAAGATCTCCGCCTCCTGTGCTAAATCGTATAACCAAAGAGCGGCTCGTTTCCCTACAGTGGTGAGCTGAGCGGGTTGGAAGTGTGTAAAGGCAACCGTCGGCATCGTTCGGTAGGTGAGCGCAAACTGTTTGAGACATCCGAGCAGCTTTTTCAGCCGCCCGAGGATAATTTCAAGCCCCTCGCGCATCACGATTAGATCCGCGTTGTCAGTGACGAAAGCACTTGTCGCGCCGAGGTGGATGTAAGGACGCGCCGCCGGCGCAATGTCACCAAATGCGTGTATCTGTGCCATGACGTCGTGACGAAATTTTTGTTCGTACTGCGCGACAGCGTCCAGATCGACGTCGTCGATATGTGAGCGCATCTCTTCGAGTGCGGTGTCCGGAATGTTGAGTCCGAGCCTAGCTTGTTCCTCCGCCAGTGCGAGCCAGAGCCTCCTCCATAGGACGGCCTTGTGACGTGCGCTCCAGAGCCGCTGCATCGCCAGGGAGGAGTATCGAGCTGTTAGAGGTGACTCGTACCGCTCGGATGATGATGTCATTGAGAGATGTAAAAATCCGTGAAGCCCACCTGTCCGTCACGCTCGAAATAAATCCGGATCGGTGTTCTGGAGCGCCGTGCAGCTGCTCGGATCAGCGCCCGCGCGTCCTCTGCATCGTCAATACGCCGCCGATTGATTCCGATGATGATGTCGTCTTCCCGCAACCCGGTGGATTGCGCCGTCCGCTCACCGATCCTGAATATGAGAGCTCCCCTTTCGCTCGCGACTGTCCGCTCCTGGCGGATCGCGGGCGTGAGGCTGATTAGCTCTATGTCTTGGAGAACAGAGACTCGCTCGGCAGTCGTGGTGGGGAGATCTCCCACGCGCACGAGTGCCGCACGCTGACTACTCCCCCGACTGTAGGTGATCAGGAGGGAGTCTCCCACCGCGATATCAAGCTTCACTGCCTCCCAATCGAGAGGCGTGCGCAACGGCCGCCCGCCGGCGGAGAGCAAGACGTCCCCTGCCCGAACACCTTCAGTGTGGGCGGGCCCGCTCGGAGCGACGCCTGTTACCTGTAATCCTCCCAGCTGCTTCCAGTTACGGAGATTGTCTGAGCTAGCCACGGTCAGCCCTACCCATGCACGGCGGACGGATCCGTGCTCACTGAGTTCCCGCGCGACTCTTAGTGCACGCTCAATGGGAATCGCGAAACCTATGCCGATCGACTCACCAGTGTTGGAAAAAATAGACGTATTTACTCCCACAACCTCGCCCAGTGCATTTGTGAGGGGCCCGCCGCTGTTCCCCGGATTTATCGCAGCGTCGGTCTGGATCATTCCCACATACACTCCGTGTTCCCCGGTCGAGGGCAGCAGGTTGCGTTCGACGGCGCTCACCACTCCCGCGGTGACGGTCGGTTCAGTGTTGCCCAGCAAGTAGGCGTACGGATTGCCAAATGCGACAACCCACTCGCCAATCATCAAATCGCGGCTGCTGCCAATGGGAGCGACGGGCAGATCTTCGGCCGTCACTTTGAGGACGGCGATATCGGTCAAGGGATCTTCGCCCAACAGCGTGGCCTCGTAGTCCTCACCTTCAGTCGTGGTGACGACAATCTGTTCGGCATCTTCAATGACGTGCTGGTTCGTTATCACAAGACCGTCTTGAGAGACTATGAAGCCCGAACCGAAGCCTTCAACGAGCCGCTCGTACCGGCGGGGGACGAAGAAAACGTCGAACGGCGAGCGGGCCACCTGTCTTTGGCGACGGATCACGTTTACGCTAACCACGGCGGGGGAAACGCGGTAAGCCGCGCCCACAATCGCAGTCGCGCGTGACGAATCCAGTTCGCCCGAACGCGCTAGCTGTCTCTGTTGTTGCTGCGACTCGAATTGGGCGGCTGGAGTCGCTTCGCCGCAGCTGGAGAGTATTACAAAGGCGAGAGCGAGATGGCGGCTCACACCTGCGCCTTGGACCGAGTCACAAGCTTGCTCCAATCGGAGAGGAACTTGTCCAGGCCGCGGTCCGTGAGCGGATGCGTCAGCATCTTCTTCAGAACTTCCGTGGGCATCGTGGCTGCATCGGCCCCAATGAGAGCCGCCTCGGCTACGTGCCGCGGGTGACGGATGGACGCGGCGAGAATTCCGGTTTCCATTCCGTAGTTATCAAAAATTGTTCTGGCCTCGCTTATGATCTGCATCCCCTCCTGCCCCACATCGTCCACGCGCCCGATGAAGGGAGAGACGTAGGCTGCCCCCGCCTTCGCGGCCAGCATGCACTGAAGCGAGCTGAAACAAAGCGTGACATTCACGTTTATCCCCTCGCTCGCAAGCTTGCGCACTACCGGCAGTCCGTCCTCAATCATGGGGATCTTGACCATCACGTTGTCCGCTATCGACGCCAGCTCTTTGCCCTCCCCGTACATCCCTGCTGGATCTACAGCCACCACTTCTGCGCTCACCGGACCATCCACAAGGGAACAGATTTCCCTTAACACATCTTGGGGATCTATGTCCCCCGCCTCCTTTGACATTAGTGAGGGGTTGGTCGTAACGCCGTCGATAAGCCCCGTCCGAACCGCCCATCGAATGTCGCTGAGGCTCGCTGTGTCCAGAAAGAATCTCATTGCTACGATACCTTTGTCAGTTGAGGGTAAGTGACGCCGATCAAGTATAGGCCGTGAGGCGGCGCAGGGGGACTCGCCCGCGAGTTGTCCGCGGTCTGCAATATCTCAAAGATGTCCTCCAGCGCCCTTCGTTTTGTGCCCACATCTATCATCGTTCCAACCATGAACCGTACCATGCGGTGGAGGAAACGGTCCGCCTCGACCTCAAAAATAATCCCTTTTTCTTCGGAGCGCTCGTGCCACATGGCTCCGCTGACCGTACACCGGTAGTGCCGCTTACCCGGGCTTACCGCTGAATATCCCCGAAAATCGTGTTCACCGAGGAAGTGTTGAGCAGCTTTGCTCAGCAGCTCGGTATTGAGGTCCGAGCACAGAGCCCATTCTCGCATCCTGCGGAAAGGCGACCGTGCGGCGGTATCGGTACCGATGACGTAATGGTAACGCCTGGTCGCGGCATCCTTGCGAGCGTTGAACCCCGGCGGTGCAATGCCAACGCTCGCAATCCAAATGTCGGCGGGGAGCAGGGAATTGAGTGCGCGCTGGAGCACGGAAGGCGACCAACGGTTCGCAACATCGAAGCTGATATATTGAGCTAGGGCGTGAACGCCAGTATCAGTTCGGCCGGCGGCTACCACCCCAGTGTGTTCACCCGTCAGCTTCTCTAGGACTTTTTCGATCTCGCCCTGTACCGTTCGCTCGGTCTTTTGACGCTGCCAGCCGCAGAATCGAGTACCGTCGTACTGGATTTTGGCGTAACAACTGAGGGATGACATGCGCCGCATATTACTCGGCGCCGAGGGGCCCATCAAGTACGTAGGGCTAGGAGACGGGCTTCAATATTTGCGGATCACACCGACCACCACCCCTTGGATCATTACGTCTTCCTCGTTGGCCCTGATGGGCGGCGAAGCATCATTGGAGGGCTGGAGCCTGATCCAGCCTCCCGGTTCCCTGTAGTAGCGCTTCAACGTCACCGAATTACCGTCGATCAGTGCTATTACCATTTCTCCGTTATTCGCCGCGTTCCGGCTGTGCACTACCACGTAATCCCCGTCGTCGATGTGCTCGTCTATCATCGACTGGCCGCGAACCTTGAGAACGTAGCTGGACCCGCGGCGCGGGATCAGGTCGTTCGGGACAGGTATAGTTTCGGGCGCGCTGACAGCTTCTATCGGCTCTCCGGCTGCCACCTGTCCCAGGAGCGGGAGCTCCGTCGCGCCGGCAAACCCCGGTTGAGTCACCAACTGGATGGATCGGCTTTCGTTATGCGTGCGCGTTATGTATCCCTTTTTCTCGAGGTTCGTGAGATGCTCGTGGACCGTGGCCAGCGATGAGAAGGAGAACTTGCGCGCGATCTCCTCAAAGGATGGCGCAAACCCGTTGGTGCGAATCTGGTCTTCGAGAAATGAGAGTATTTGGCGCTGTCTTCTGGTTAGTGGCATGTTTTCAGATCCGGAATACTACCGAAGGTACCCCGAACAAAGTACCCGAAAACATCCCGAAGCGCAAGATCCCA
>JAZFQE010000355.1:0-7263 GCA_036444955.1 Gemmatimonadales bacterium | reverse complement strand
TACCTGTTCTTCGTGCTGGCTTTCGCCGCTCCCGCTCTGATGGGCGAGTGGGCGTTGGGCCGTTCCCCATGGCTGTTTATCTCTCGGAAGATGAAGTCATGGAGGTCCTTCCCGGAATTCCCAATCCAAATACGAGCCGATCAAAGCCATCACCTTTCACGCTCGATCGACGAGCAAGTTCTACGGAGACGGTTACGCCGTAGAGGGCGAGTGAGGACGTTGCCAGCGCTGCTTCCCTAGGTTATTTCTGAGCTCAGAGTAGAAGATTCCAGTCCCCAGGAGGGACCATGTTTAGCTACCCAGCCCGCTTCCTCTGCGCCACCGCCATCTGTTTCCTAATACCCATCACGCTCGCGGCCCAAGGCACTTGGATTGAACCGACGTGCAGAATCGGAACGGGACACTCCCTCGTGCGTGGCGGGTTGCTGCACTTGAAAAGGGCGACGGAAACCCCGCATGAAGACGAGCGCGAATCGCGGCTACAGCAGGCGAATCGGGTTCTAATGCAAGCCATCACGGAACGCGAGCAGGACGAGAATCCTGCCGCGTGGTATTACCTCGGGCGCTACTATGTGATGACGGGTGATGGCTGGGGTGCCGACTCTGCCTTTCGCAGGGCTGTCGACTTCAAGCCGGAGTGCGAAGATGACGTGCGCACCTATCGCAGCGACATTCATCGGCAGGTTTTGGGCACCGCCTACACCAACTGGAGCGGTGGCAACGTTGATTCGGCTGAGAATTACTTCCGGCTTGCCATCGCTCTCAATCCGGATGATCCCACTGGGCTGCTCAACTTCGGGATGATGCTGTCCCAGGGCCAGAAACTCGATTCTTCTGCAAAATACGTCTACGCAGGCATTGAGGCGGCCGGCGACGATACTGTCTATGCTAGCGGCATAAGACGGGGATTGTCCGCGCTCGCGGGCGGCTATCAGCAGCTGGCCTACCACGGAGGGGAGTTGCTCCAGCTGCCGCAGTTGCGGCAAAGGCGGGACAGCCTATCACAGAGTGCAGATAGGGACTCTACCCACCTTGCTGAGATAGTCGGGCGAGTTGCGGCGATTAGAGCCCGGGGCAGCCACCTCAATGAACAATCGCGCCGTGCGTTTGAACGAGAGTCCACAGTGACCACCACGCGCCTGATCGCGTCTCGAACCGTGCGGGACTCTCTCGGCCGGGCGGTGGCGGCCGATAGCCAGGCAGCTGCAGCAGCGGCCGCCCCCGCAATTGAGGCCATGCGAGCTTACGTGAACAGGTACCCTCAGGAGACCGACGCGGCGACCAACCTTGCCCGCATGCTGTCCGCACTGGGCTATGGCAGAGCGCTGGATTCGCTCGTCAGCCGTATCATTGAAGCTGAAGGTGTGAGTGGCCTTCAGCTGGCGCAGATAGGCATCGGTCTGTTTAACGATGGGCAGCAGCGGAGTGCGGTGCGAATGCTGGACGCTGGTCTGACGCAGACGCCGAACATGCAAATACCGCTTCTGACGCTCGCACGAGCTTACTACTTCCTCGGGGAAGCGGAGCCACTCAAGCGTACGGCCAATCGTCTTCTGGACATTGATCCCCTCAGCTCTAACAGTCTGCGCATGATGGCTGCTGCGTGGGATCTGCAAGGGAATTCCGATTCTGTGAGCAAGTACGTGCAGCTAGCCGACGGGGGAATTCAATGGAATGTATCGGTCAGTCAGTTTCGGCCCGCGGCGCAATCTACGGTTGTCAATGGCCGGGTGCGGAACACCGTTAATCAGACGCTCGCGCCAATTACGCTCTTATTCGATTTTCTCGGTTCCGGTGGAGAAGTGTTGTTCAGCGAGGCCGTTGAAGTTCCCGAGTTGCAGCCGGGGAGAAGTCACTCCATCTCGATCCGCCTCCAGCAAGGTGGAGCGGTAGCCTGGAGATACCATAAGCAGTAGGCGCAGTCCTATTCTGCTGTCTTGGCAGTGCCTTCGCGGACGATGGAATTGATCTTGGTGACGAGCATGTCTACAGCTACTTGATTGTGGCCGCCTCGGGGAATTATCACGTCTGCGTAGCGCTTACTGGGTTCAACGAATTCGAGATGCATCGGTCTGACGGTCTTTAGATACTGGTGCATCACGGACGCGAGGCTTCGGCCCCGCTCGCCGATGTCGCGTTCGAGCCGGCGCAGAATCCGCAGGTCCGCATCCGCGTCCACGAACACCTTGATATCCATGAGACTCCGAAGGTCCGAGTCGGCCAGGATCAGGATTCCTTCGACGATTACCGCCTTGCGTGGAATCGCTGAAACCGTTTCCGTCTTGCGACAGTGGTTTGTGAAATCGTAGACGGGCACCTCCACGGAGTTCCCCTGCTTGAGATCTTTCACATGTCGTACCAACAGGGACGTCTCTAAAGAATCTGGGTGGTCGTAATTGATGTCGGCGCGCTCGCTCACCGGCACTTCGCTGCGGTCGAAGTAGTAGGAGTCGTGCTGAATTACCGACACTTGGTCGTGGCCCAGATTGCGAATGATCTCACCCACCACGGTTGTTTTTCCTGATCCTGATCCGCCGGCCACTCCGATTACGGCGGGGTTCATGGGAGGTGAGTCAAAAGCAGCGAGTGGTGGGTCGGAAGTGGGGAGCAGTAGGCTATGCGTTCGGGGTTGAGAATCCTGCACGCTGAATGGTAGTGAGAGGAACGACGACTGTGGTTACTCACAGTGGCTCTAACTGCCCCCGCTCATGGCTCACTGCTCCCCCTTCTAACATAATTGCCATCGAACCAGACGTACCAAGTTGTTCCCTGGTCCCGTGACTGCTCTATCAATTGCTGCACGGTTCCGTCATCATTTGGAGTGAAGATCATCCGGTATAGCTGCGTTGATCCGTCCGGATAATAATGTAGCCCCTCGAATCGCATTGCACCGTCTCGGAAATCGCCCTCCACATCGATGATCGTGCCACGAGGGTCAGTCCAGATCTGAATCCACTTCTGCGACACTGGGTTGTAGAAGTTCATACTCGTGCCGGTTCCCCCGCCCGCACCCGTCCAATTCTCGACGAGCAGGCATCCGCCCTGCGTCTTCTCGATACGATTCGTGCCTGCCTGCTGACCCTGGGGCGAGAATACATCCCAATCACCGATCCAGAAGTCGAATTGGCTGTGGATCTCCCCTTGCTGGCACGGAGGGGTGGGTTGGTCGGCATCTTGAGACCAGCCGGACGCTGGCACAGAGACCGAGAGCACAGCAACCACGACGATGGGTAACCAGAGAATGCGAGAGTTCATAGCCTCCTCCTCAAGGTCGAGTGAACGGCAGTGACATGCCGTAATGGCTACCCCACTGTGGGGCAGTTGTGCCTGTCCCTGCTGCTATGTTGAAGTAACATTGTAGTCGGATTCCACCAATTTCCGGGGGCGCAATGGAACAACGCAAGTGGCATGAATCTTACGATGAAGGAGTGCCACCCTCGATCGACTACGAAGAGCTGACCGTATCAGCCATGTTCGACCGCTCAGCGCAACAACATGCAGATCGGCCTGCAGTTACCTTCCTCAATGGCACGTTGACTTACTCGCAGCTGAGGGATGACGTCGAGCGCTTTGCCACGGCGCTATCTGAAATGGGCGTCGGCAAGGACAGCAAGGTTGCGATTCAACTCCCTAATCTTCCCCAGACTGTGATTGCGTTCTACGCTACACTCAAGCTGGGTGCGCAGGCCGTGATGACCAACCCTCTTTACACACCTCGTGAGATTGAGCATCAGTGGAACGACTCAGCGGTCACCGTTGCCGTCCTCATGGATTTTCTGTACGAGGGGCGTGTCAAAGCGATGCGCGACAAGGTTGGAGTTAAGCACTATGTAACGGCATCCATACCAGAGTATCTGAGATTCCCGCTGAACCTCCTGGCCCCTCTGAAACTAAGAAGACAAGATCCTCCGATGATCGCCAAAGTAGCCGAGGGGGACGGCGTACATCACTTCCGAAAATTGATCAAGGCGACATCGCCCAACGTTCCCTCCACCCAAATAACACTGGAGGATACCGCGGTTCTGCAGTACACGGGAGGCACCACTGGAGCGTCCAAGGGGGCGATGCTCACGCACCGTAATCTGTCGTTCAATATGCAGCAGATTGCATCGTGGAACCCGAAGGCGAGAATGGGGCAGCAGGTGACGCTTGGCTGCTTACCCTACTTCCACATCTACGGTTTGACGGTCTCGTTGAACCTTCCGATATACTGGGGTGCCCATATAGTCGTGATGCCGAATCCCAGGGACATACCCCGGATGGTCAAGAATCTGGTAAAGCACCGGGTAACACTCTTCCCGGCTGTACCCGCTATCTATAACGCCGTCAATCAGCATACGGGCATCGACAAGATGGACCTGTCCAATGTGGCGGTTTGCCACTCGGGGTCGGCGCCGCTTCCAGCTGACGTGTTGCGGCGATTTGAGAAGCTTACGGGAGGGAAGATCACGGAAGGATTCGGGCTCACCGAAACATCACCGGTAACCCATTCGAATCCCATCTTTGGCAAGCGGAAAATAGGTAGCATTGGTGTCCCGGTGCCCGATACGGACGCAAAGATCGTGGACGCGGAAGACGGGACTAGCGAGATGGCTGTCGGTGAAGAGGGAGAGTTGGTTGTTAAAGGCCCACAGATCATGCAGGGATACTGGAAGCGGCCGGATGCTACGGCCGACATGATCAAGGACGAGTGGCTGCATACGGGTGACATAGCAAGAATGGACGAAGACGGGTTCTTTTTTATCGAGGGACGCAAGAAGGACATGATCCTCGCGAGCGGCTACAACATCTACCCGGACGAGATCGATCGGGTGTTGGTGGAGCATCCGGCCGTGCTCGAAGCGGCGACAATTGGGGTGCCCGATGAAAAGAGGGGTGAAACAGTCAAATCGTTCGTTGTGTTAACGCCGGGCAAGCGAGCCACTCCTGATGAGCTCTTGGCTCACTGCAGAGAGTATCTCGCTGCCTACAAGGTGCCGCGGCACATCGAGTTTAGGGACGAGCTTCCTAAGAGTACGGTGCTAAAAGTATTGCGCCGTCAATTGAGGGACGAGGAGGCCGCGAAGGTCCAGTCTAGCTCCCAGTAGCGGCAATCCGTTCGACGAGGTGCTCAACGCCCTGAATGAAAGGTGCTGCTCGTTCGCCGAGCCACTGCTCTTGCAGCGGTGCATAAAGTGCCTGCTGTTCGGTCTTGACCCTGCCGGCCAGCGCGAGCAAAGCATCGCGTTCGCTCTTCTGTGGTAATGCAACTCCGCCGCTTGCATATTCAGCGAGTTGCTCGACCCAAGCGCTGTTATCGCGGCGGTACGCATCGAGATGAAAGCCAATCTGATTCTCCAGCACGTGAAGGTCGTGCAGATCACCCAATTTGTCCTGGAGATCTTGCAGTTCGTGCACCCGTTTCTTCACTTCCCCCATCTGCGAGGACAGCGGTTCCAACAGGTACCGCAGTCTCTTGGCGCTGATTCTGGCGCGGTGCGCTCTGTCCGCGTCTGAGATCCAGCGAACTCTTGAAAGCTTATTGCTCATGTCGCGTACCTGCTCGCGGGCGACGACTCCAACTCGTTCGGTATACCGATCGGCGTCCGGACCCTGCTTGTAGCGGCTTTCATCGCCTAGGATGGTTCGCAGCTCGCTATCTACCTCAGGGAAGTCGCGGATCATAGCCTCGCCCGCCGATGCGTAACCACGGATCTGACGGTCGACCAGACTCTCGACAAAGAGTTTGATCTCTGGATGGTGCTCGGGGATAAACAGATCCCGATGCGACTCGATCCAGGTAAGCATGACCTCAGTTTCCCGGGCGGTATCTGTTTGGGAGGCTATCTTTTGAAGCCGCCTGCGCAATTCCTTGACGCCCCAGCCGCGCACATCTCGACGGTAAGCTTTGAGGTGGCCTCTGAGCCTCCGGAGTGCGACCCTGAAATCATGCAACGTCTCCGCGTCCCCTGCTGTGTCGAGGCGCTCTACCGCCCTACCGGCGTCGTCGAGCAGACTGAGACAGATGAGTCGTACGACGTCTGTGGGGGGAAGCCCGAGTTCATCGCCGCGTACTTGATAGATCGCTGCCATATATTAATTAGCTAACGCCAAATCACGCAGTCGCAAGGCCGGGGATGACGAGGCTGACTCTAGACGCTCGCGGGTCCGGGAGGTTAGCGTATCTCTCAGGTGTCAATGTCCGCGGGTAAAACAGTCTTCAATCGGATCTTCAACTCCAGTGAATGAGACTATCGAACAGCTGAACGAAACGCTTCGCGGGCGATACGAACTGGAGCGCCCCATTGGCACGGGCGGGATGGCCACTGTTTATCTCGCCCATGATGTGAGGCATGACCGGCAGGTTGCAATCAAGGTGTTGCGTTCCGAGCTGTCTTCCGGTCTAGGAGCGGATCGATTCCTCCGTGAAATCAAGATCGCCGCACGCCTTCACCATCCCCACATACTGGCCGTTTTCGACTCGGGCCGTGCGGATGATCTGCTCTATTACGTAATGCCCTATGTCAAGGGAGAATCGTTGCGCCAGACGATTGCTCGCGAGGAACAGCTCCCGGTTCGGGAAACGGTTCGGATCCTCCGTGAAGTGGTTGATGCCCTGGCATTCGCCCACGCCCACGGCGTGGTCCACCGCGACATAAAGCCCGATAACATCTTGATCACAGGCGATCACGTCACCGTCGCAGACTTCGGAGTGGCCAAAGCCGTGAGCGCGGCGGGTTCCAGTTCGCTTACGGGCGTTGGCATCCCTATCGGAACTCCAACGTATATGGCTCCCGAGCAGGCTGCTGGCGATCCGGCCGTCGACCACCGATCCGACATTTACGCGGTCGGTGTTCTGGCCTACGAGCTTCTCATCGGTCGACCTCCCTTTGCCGAGGGTACTACCCAGGAAATTCTGGCCGCGCATCTGACCAAGCGCCCCACCAGCCTTCGTGATCAGAGGTCTGACATCGCGGAGCCTCTGCAGCGCATCGTGATGCGATGCCTAGAGAAGAACCCGTCGGATCGGTGGCAAAGTGCCGATGAGCTGCGCGGGCTCTTCGATGCGATCGCCACGCCGTCCGGCGAACTGAGCAGCATCACGCTAGCAGGGCTGCGACGCCCTACCAGATGGGCGTACGGCGTAATTGCAGCACTGGTCGCACTCGTGATCGGCGCCACGTTCGTTCTGCACCCGGAGGTACTGGCGGTCTTTCTCCCTGATAAGGGCTCGGCGCTTGTGCCCCAGCGAGTTCTCGTGGCCCAATTCGAAAACGCGACAGG
>JAZFQE010000354.1:0-3659 GCA_036444955.1 Gemmatimonadales bacterium | reverse complement strand
GGGAGTCGTCGAGCCCAACGGGCAACGCGTTTCCCAGCAGGCCAGCGCCTGCTTCATCAACTCGGTCGCGCACGACCCTAGAGCGACGACAGCCGTTCCGTTTTTGCCGGGGGCGGCGTCGTTCCTTATACTATGTCGCTCGATTGCCCACCCATTCGTGCCGGGGTGGCGGAACTGGTAGACGCGCCAGACTCAAAATCTGGTTTCCGAAAGGAAGTGGGAGTTCGATTCTCCCTCCCGGCACTAGGATTTTGACGCTCTTTCGACAATCTAGCCGACAATCCAGCCCTGGTTCGCACGCGCTCGGCTAAGGCCGTGGCATACTCGCGAGGGAGGCAAGAAGCAAGGAAAGCATGGAGCAAGCCGGGAGCCCTCCCCCTTGTGGCCGGGAACGACGCCTCGAAACCCACTGCAGCGATAATCGCATGATGGTTCGCCGCGGGAGTACGTGCGCGCGCATAACAGGCTTCGTAGGATCACTGAGAAGCGAGCTTCTCAAGCGATGTCCCACGCGGGGTGATACGTCGACGCGAGGGTGGTGCCGCTGGACCAGTGGGGCAATGGGTCGACTGGCGGGTCGCAGCCGGTTGGCCGTGGATCTCACAGCCCCGAATGCTCGGCAACCCGTTGGACGACAGCGAGTTCGTCGGCCACCAGAGAATTATCACGACGCGCAATTACTGTTTCTGGAGATTCGCTGAACGTTGGCGCCAGCGATCCTGCTCTTCCAGGACGCGAACGAATTTCTCGAAGTACTCCCTGACGTTTGGGAATTCCTCAAGGATCTCCCGGAAGTTCTCGGCCTTCATCTGAAATAGTCGTGAGCCAGGTTGTGCCCTGGCGGTCATGGTGCGGTTGAGGCCTTTGATTACACCAAGTTCGCCGAAGTGCTTTCCTTCCCCAAGAGATCCGATCACGACTCTCCTACCGGTGGATGTGTCCAGAATTTGCACGATTCCTTGACTGATGAAGTACACACTATCCGAAGGGTCGTCCGCCTCAAACAACACCTGCTCTTTGTCGATCACAACGAGACTCAGCCGGTCCGCTAGTGATTGGATCTGCTCGGATGTGCAGTTGGCAAAGGGCATGAGCTCGTGAATGACATCGTGGACATTCTCTACGCGATATCCCTCGTACGGTGCGCTACACCAGTCTTGCTGGAGCGGGAAGTGGAAATCAAAAGAGAACGCCGTTCGATCGAAGCGCCGGGCCAGCGGCTGGATGAACTCGTAGGAAACACGATCGGGGTGCTCACCATGCAGGAGTACGCGCGCGATTCCTTGAGCGATCAACTTCATTTCCGGTTCGCGCATGGCGCGCCGGGTCACCACCTGGGTGCCCAATCGCAGACCCGACTCAACTCCCGGAGAATCCCACGGAAGCGGGCACGCGTTGCACAAGATGCCGGCGCGATCCAGCAATGCCACCGCGGCGTTGGTGGATGGGTATTCCAGAAGAACAGTATGGCTCTCGGTGTACCCTAGATCTGCATAGAGAACCTTGAGCCCCTCCTCTTCGAGCCCGCGAGCGATGGATTTGGAGTTACGCACTACCTGCTCGGCATAGCTCTGCCCAAACTCGGCCATCTCGGAAAATGCGATCCCGAGCGCTGCGAGCTCGTGCGGGTGTGTATTGGAAGTCAGCAGAGGCATGACGGCGTTCAGAATGCCAGGCTCCAGTGAGTCATCGTTGAAAAAGACCATTCCGTGATCGGGTGCGTGCAGGGACTTACCGGTGGAGCTGGTAGCGATATCGGCGTACGTTGTCGCATCTGGCTGAAACGTCTTTCCTGCGATCAACCCCGAAACGTGCGACATGTCATACATCAAGCGAGTGCCATGCATGTCGCACAGCTCGCGTAGCTCGGCGAGCGGGTGGGGAAACAGAAACTCGCTCCAGCCAACGATAAGAAGCTTTGGCTTTTCCTTGGTCATCAACTTGGCGAGACCTTCCACGTCGATGTTGTAACATGAGTCGTCGAAGGGCATTGGCACAAACTTGGGCGAGAAAAATCGTAAGGGGCCATCCGGGTTGTGACTGTAATGCCCCCCGTGCTTTGCCTGGGCCCCAATGACCGTGTCACCCGGTTTAAGTATGGCGTTGTAAGCGCCGATGTTCGCTTGCATCCCCGATAGAAACTGCAGAACAACTTTTTTCATCGGAAACAGTGCACGGGCGAGTTGGCTGACCTCGCGTTCGATCATGTCGATGTACGTGCATCCACCATAGAGACGATTTCCAGGAAGACCAATGCAGTAGCTGTTCGGAAGCGAAGATGTCATCGCGAGTCGCGCGAACTGACTAATCCACGAGTTGGACGCAATGAGGTCGATGCTCTCGCTGACGAAGCGATTATGGTTTCGCGTGAGGTTGAGAATATTCTGGAGATTTTTCATGGTTCACTTCCCTGACGCTTAAATTATTTCCCAGCAAAATGGGATTCCCGGAGCGCGGTTATGTGTGTGTTTGGCCCCCGAGATCATGCATACGCGGTATTTTGATTCTTTCAGGCGCCTGACGATTTGGCACGAGAAAAAGCTCGCCGGGAATCGCTCTGCACCCACGGCGGCCGGCCTCTGTAGGCAGCAGATCGATTGGGGGAGATAGCTTACGCCTCGAAGAGGGGACAGGTCCAATCAACGACCTGGTCGTCGGGCGACTGTATTGAACGGCAACCCTGGTTCAGGTTCTGGAAGTTTTTGAGTTCTGGTGGGCCGCAGGGCGGGTCGGAAGTAGCCGAAGCATTGCTTCGTACCGACGAGCGGGTTGCCATCGGATTGGCAATCCCGGACTCTCAAGCGAAGCGTGGATAGCGAAGCGCTGAGAGCGGAACTGCGGCCACCTGATTGAAAGGTCCGCTTTCTCCTTGTACGCGAACGACCCCGACCTCATCGATATGGACTGGCCCGGTGTGGAACGCCGGCTATCAGCGTCTGACCTTAGTACGGCAGTGGCCGCGAAACCCCGCGACTTACTTGCGCTACGCCCGTGGCACACTCACGGCACACATCGCGACAAAAAGCCACGATAATCAGCGATAATCCACAACAACCAGTCCGGGCCAAGTAACTGGATCGACTTGTCGTGATGTGTTGTGGCGTATTGTCATTTGTTGAAGAAAGGCGACTCAAAATCTGGTTTCCGAAAGGAAGTGGGAGTTCGATTCTCCCTCCCGGCACCAACTCTCACCCCGGGTGTGTTCCCCGGCCAGACGGTCAGTCGCTCATGCACTCAGCAGCCTGTCGATTTCGGCTCCGGGCGTCGCGTCCGCTGCCCAGCCGAAGCTTCCCTGTTCGCGCATCTCGGCACCTGCCCGCAGCAAAGTCGCGATCACGGCACGCGCCAACGCACCACCGATGCTGATGCGCTTGGCTCCGGCTTCGCTCAATTGCGCCACGGTCACATTCTTGAGCGGAGGCGCTAGAACGTTCACCGGTTTGCCGACGGCGCCGGTCACCGCGCGCACCTGTTCCAGGGTCGTCAGGGCGGGAGCATATAGAACGTCCGCCCCGGCGTCCTCGAATGCCTGCAATCGGCGGATGGTATCGTCGAGATCATTCCGTCCCCGCAACAGATTCTCGGCACGGGCCGTTAAAGTGAAGTGGAAATCCAGCGACCTGGCCACCTCGACGGCCGCACGCACGCGTTCGACTGCC
>JAZFQE010000353.1:0-2825 GCA_036444955.1 Gemmatimonadales bacterium | reverse complement strand
AGTCCCCTGAAACGTGGTGACTGGGGGGTTCTCTCCTCGGGGTATCGGACCGTGATCTTCTTGACGAAGAGATTGAGCAGAGTGAGTCTTAGCCCCTTAAGCAGCTCCAAGAGTAGAAACGATGCCGCCAGCCTTCGGAGCCAGTAGCGCGTATTCTGTGTCGTCACTGACCTGGCCTGTCAAGCACGATTATCGCTGTATCACGACTAGTAACGTGGCACGGAAGGATCGACCTCTAAGGACCACGCATCGATCCCACCCTCCAGGTTGTAAACGTTCGTGAACCCGTGCAGGCGATAGCGCTCAGCAACCGATTGACTGCGCCCGCCGGAATGGCAATGAAAAACAAGCACCGCATCTTTCTCCAGATCTTCAATCACCTGTATAGCTTCTGCATCAAGTGGACGCGCCTGGGTGATACTTGCGACAGCGCGTTCTGCGGCTGACCGAACGTCGAACAGGTTTACAATATCGCCGCTTTGGAGCATCTCGTTCAGGAGGTTCACGGGGGCTAGCTTCACCGGGGGTGGCGCATTCGGGTTCTCGAATGTGAAGTGGTATCCCTGCAGAGTCTCTTCCACATCGATTCTGAGACCGTCTGCGCGTTGGGCGCTCATCGGGTCCAGGAAAAGCACGATGCCATTTGACTCAATTTTGATCGCGCCATCATCGTCAGCTTCCAGGGCAAGAGCAGAAGACCAGCGGGCATCAACACTCAGCCATAAGCTTTTCTCAGGCTGGGCGGCTAAGGCCTCACGCAGGACCTCCGTCGCAGGCGCAGAAATGTCGATCCTTGGAGCCGCCTTTAGCGGTAGCTGGAGTCCCAGCAGCTCGTGAAGTGCTCCCTGCTGGTACATGTCGCTGACGATGTCACAACCTCCCACCAACTCACTATCGACATAGAGCTGTGGGATGGTCGGCCAGTCGCCGTAGGCCTTGATCCCCACTCGGATATCAGGGTCCGCCAGGACATCAAAAGTGGCGTAGTCGGGGAGTAACCTATTGAGGATCTGTGTCGTCTTGGCGGAGAACGCGCACTGGGGTTGTGCTGGCGTTCCTTTCATGAACAGCACGACACGATTATCCTGCAAGATAGCCTCAATCCTCGATCGGGTGGCCGCATCTAATTCCATAACTAGTCCTAATTGACAACCCGGGACGCGGCCTAGGGCCTATACCCTGCTGGATATCCATGTTTTCGCAAAGGCCCGGCGCCCACTTTGACCTATAGCGAACTCCAGGTTGGCCAGCGGCCAAGGTCTTGGGCCGCACCGGTTGATTTCGAAGCCAAACTATCTCGCCTCCCCGCCCATTTGTCAAGATAGTTTCGAAACGCTACTATCTAGCCCATGAGGACAGGGAACACTCCGCCCGATCGCTCCGTCGCGGAACTCGTGACCCAGCTCGGGCGCTATGCGTACGGGGCGACGCCAGCGGCGGGATTGACACCGGCGCAGTGGACCGCGCTACGGTATTTCTCCCGGGCGAACCGGTTCTCGCGGACGGTTTCGGCGTTCGCCGAGTTTCACGCCACCACCCGGGGCACCGCTTCAGGGACGGTCAAGAGTCTCGTGCAGGAAGGCTACCTGAAACGAACACGGTCATCGTCGGACGGGCGCAGCGCCCGACTTGACGTGACCTCCAAGGCAAGGAGGATTCTGTCGAACGACCCATTTCAGCGACTCACGCGCGCGGCTGACGCGCTGTCGACAACAGCACGTCGCGCCCTCACGAGAGGCCTGGACCGAATGCTCGGAGAGCTGGCCCAGGATCTGGATAAGCCCCGATTCGGCGGGTGTACGGATTGCAGGCACTTGTGTGGCGACGGTTACTGCCTGCAAGGTCAGCCACCGTATGAGTGCGGCTTGTTGAATGAACCTCTCGCTGAACCCGAAATTGGGCAGCTTTGTGTGAACTTTGAGTCGAGTTAGGCGGATAGATAATGGAATCGATGCGATTACCGGATGAGCCTCTCGTGTTCACGACGGCGGCGGCCGAGAAGGTTCGCGAGCTCATCGAAGAGGAAGGTAATCCCGCGTTGAAGTTGCGCGTATACATTTCGGGCGGTGGCTGCTCGGGCTTTCAGTACGGTTTTACGTTCGATGAGGAGCATCAAGAAGGGGACACCGCGGTGCTCACGGCTGGCGTCACGCTGCTCGTCGATCCAATGAGCGTTCAATATTTATTCGATGCCGAGATCGACTACAAGGAAGACCTGCAGGGCGCGGCATTCGTGATTCGCAACCCGAACGCCGCCACTACCTGCGGATGCGGATCGTCTTTCGCTGTCTGACGGGTCGGAGGTGTTGTTAGGGCGGACGGATCGTTATGAGCGAGTTTGTCAAAGTCGCAACTACACAGGAACTCGCTCCCGGGAGATGTAAGACAGTGGATGTCTCCGGATCGAGAATCGCATTGTTCAATGCGTCAGGAAGGTTCTATGCGATGGATGATACCTGTGCTCACCTAGGGGGTCCGTTGGGAGAGGGAACCTTGAACGGTGCCATCGTCACCTGCCCATGGCATGGTTGGCAATACGACGTTTCTACCGGCGCGTGTCAGGCTAACCCGCGTATCCAATTGACTTGCTACGAAGTCCGGATTGACGGGGATGATGTGACAATTGCTCTGGAATAGCGTACGCGAATAAAGGAGCAGTCATCATGTCGCAGCAGCGTAATCCTAGATTCTGGGCCTCGCAATGGTACTCAACAAAGCTTGCCAAGGAGCCCTGGCCCGGAGGATGGTACTGGCACGACGAACGGTATAACTGGTCCGGGCCCTACGACGAGGAAAGCGACGCGCTGAACGCCTTGAAATCCCAC
>JAZFQE010000352.1:0-3456 GCA_036444955.1 Gemmatimonadales bacterium | reverse complement strand
GGGCGTCGATTCGGGCCGTCTCGTCGCGCGCGGATATGGTCCCGACAGGCCGATAGATTCCAACCGAACTCGGGAGGGACGAAGACACAACCGTCGCGTCGAGCTTCACCTGCTGGAGCGTTGACCTCCGGTTGCATGGCGGTGGGTGGCGGCTCGCTGACCTCGCCACACATCTTCTGTGAGGCCCCCTCTCAACTGATCTCGTGCTACTGAAAGACTGGGTGTGTCTAGCCACGGTCGCCGTGCTAGGTCCTGCTAATCTGCACGGGCAGGTCGATTCACTGGGACACTGGTTCGACCATCACCACAACCGCGATCGTCCCAACTATCTACGAGAAATTCTTCCCCCAGAGCCGGCAGCTCTCCGACTACCACCCCCGCCACCGGGTGAGACCCCGCCGGTTGTGCGCGGTATCTACCTGAACGCATGGGTATTTGGATCGGCGAAATTCTACGATCTCGTAGCCCTCGCCGACACGACCGAGATCAACGCTTTCGTAATCGACGTGAAGGATGATCGCGGATACGTGACTTATCCGTCGAGCGTCCCAACAGCAATTTCGGTGGGGGCCAATTCACAAGTTCGGGTGCGCAATGTCCGCAACAGGTTAGCCATTATGCGCGAGCACGGCATCTATCCTATTGCCAGAATCGTTGTGGCCAAGGATCCGATGCTCGCCGAAGGCAAACCCAACTGGGCGATCCGAGATTCCAGAGGCGGTCTTTGGCGCGACGCCCTGAGTCTCAAATGGGTGGACCCCAACCAGGATTCTGTGTGGATTTATGCGGCCGACATAGCCGCCGAAGCGGTAACGCTTGGATTCAGAGAATTGCAGTTTGACTACATCCGGTTTCCGGATGAGCCCGCGGAGCAGATGCAGTACGCCATCTTTCCTGCGCACGAGACCGGGGTTTCGATGAGACAGGTTATCCACCGCCAACTCAGTTATTTAAGGAGCAGAGCAGAACACCTTGGCGTTCCGTTCACCGTCGACGTCTTCGGACTGACAACCAGCGCAACCGGAGACATGGGAATCGGCCAAAATTGGACCGACCTGGTCCGGCTCGCAGATGTCGTTCTTCCGATGGTCTACCCCAGTCACTATCCCAGAAACGCTTACGGAATTGCGTTCCCTAACGCTGAGCCCTACCGGATCGTTCGAGCTGCTCTCACAGCGGGTCTGCGCCGGATCGAACAGCTGCAAGCCTCTGCGCGGATCAGGCCCTATCTCCAGTCGTTCTCCATCCGTGGGGTTGTGTACCGAGCTGCGGAACTGCGTGAGCAGATCCGCGCGGTCGAAGATCTGGGTCTGACGGATTGGGTATTTTGGAACGCGAGCGCACGGTATCCCGCGGCTGCGTTTAGACCCACAGCCAGCCCAGTCCGGACCGAGCTACAACGCGCGGATGAAGCTACGACTACCGGCAGTGAGATTAACTAGGCAGCGCGCAAGAGGAGGTCAGGCAGGCTGAGGTACGTGCTCAGGTTCCCAGCTCGTGATGTAACCGGCTATCGCACTGGCCGCAGTCGTGTAAGGGCTCGCGATGTAGAGCTGCCCCGGCCCCGATCGCCCCGGGAAGTTTCTATTGATCGCGCTTATCGTCACGGTCTCGCGATCGAACGAGACTCCCGGCCCGGCGTTTATACACGCACCACAAGAGGGCTCGATGAATTCGGCACGCACCGTGTCAAACAAGTCCAGATATCCTTCCTCTTGGCAGTACCGCTTCACTTCTTGTGATCCGCACTGGATGTAGCACTTCACATCGGAGTGCACCTTAACACCGCGATCGCGTGCCTCTCGAAAAACGCGAGCATACATGTCCATGTCCGACTTCTTGCCCGCGGTGCACGAGCCCGCATAGGCAATATCTACTCTAACATGGCCCAGCTGGCTAATGAACAACCCGTTACCGGGATCACCGGGAAGTGCCACCATAGGTTCAAGCTCGGCGGCATCCATCTCCATTATCTCTGCGTAATCGGCTTCCTCATCTGAATAGAGGCCGTCGAGCATCGACCGCACAGAGTCAGGACTCATTCCGCGTTCGCGAACCAGAAAATCGACGACCTTTTCGTCTGGCCTTATCACACCGGTGAAAGCTCCGACCTCGGCCGCCATGTTCGTCATTGTCGCGCGCTCGTCAACCGAGAGCGCCTGCACCGCCTCGCCAGCGTATTCTACAATCTTCCCGATCGCGTGGCCGTCTCGAACATAAGGCTGGCGCAGTATTTGCAACATGAAATCTTTGGCTGTGATATTCTCAGGGCGCTTTCCCGTGACTCGCACCAAGACCGAGGGCGGCACTTTGATCCGCACATCCTTAGTCATCCACGAATTGAATATCGCAGTTGTTCCGACCCCGAACGCCAAACAACCGATTGCGCCAGCGTGTGGCGTGTGGGAGTCACTACCGATGATCACATGACCGGGCAGCGCGTGCTTTTCGAGAATCTTGGAGTGACAGATAGCTTCTGAACCTCGCGCCACAAGATTTCTACCTATCCCAGGCAGCTCTCCGTACAGCTTCACTCTCTGCGACTCAGCAAAATCCTCTTGCTTCTTCTTCAATTCGAGCGCTACATCGAGCAGTCCCGCCGCCTTCCGCTCCTTTGTCATGGCGAGTTCGAGAAATGTCAGATGGTCGCGGAACAGGAAGACAGAATCAGGATCAACGATCTTCTCCTCCTCACCCACTAGTTCCTGCCAAAAGATCGCCGCCATGGGAGTCACATATTCGTGACTGAACCTGATGTCGGTACGGACAAATCCTTCGTCGCCCGGCTTCACGTAGTCTACGCCGATCTTGGTCTTGGCCGGATTCAACACCCAGTGCCTGGCAATGATCTTTTCACCAAGCGTCATCGATCGCATTGCGGTCTCGGGGACAGGGACGCGCGCCTCTCCCCGCAAGCGGGCCACATTAAATTGAAAGAGACCACCATACTCGATGATTCCCCTGGTGATCTCGCCCTCTCCGACGGTGAACTCGCTTAGAGAGATTTCCTCACCGCTTCTGATACGCCGGATGAGGGAAAAGTCAGTACTCGTCAGCATTCCTAGGTTCTGACAGTTCTCCTTGTAGATCCGCTCGATACTTTCGCCGATCACGAGCTGGATACCTGCGTTGAGCTCCGCATAGGGCGATTGTTCTCGAGAAGAACCCTTGCCCCGTCGCTTGCCACTCACAGAACAGACGAAGCCACCACTTCTGACGGCGCCGCGCTCCACGGGAAACTCGTCGCCCGCCTCCAACCCGAGATATGGAAAGTCGCCTAGCGTGTCATCGTAGTAGTAACAGATGTAGGCGGGCGTGATCTCGTCTGTGGAGATGTCGTCGCGAAGCTCGATGTCGTCAGACCAGGCAACGTCCTCTCCCTCGAGCTGGCGTCGGACCAGATCAGGATCGTTCGCTAGAAGAAGTACGCGGCCGTCGAATCGGACGCTCGTAGAG
>JAZFQE010000351.1:0-2143 GCA_036444955.1 Gemmatimonadales bacterium | reverse complement strand
CTTGAGAATCTGATTATAAAATCCCTCAACACCCACCTTGATCGCGAGCTTGTAGCACGGCACGCGCGGTTGGGACACTTCGAATAGCGCCGTGCCAATGCGGAATACGTCGCCGACATGAATGTCCTCATCCAGCATCCCGTCGACAGTGAAGTTCTCACCGAAATGGCCGAACTTGAAACCCGACTGTCCAAGCTCGTGCTCCCAGTAGGCATAATTCTCGAACGAGTAGACCAACACCGCCCGCTGCTCTCCACCGTGACCAATCAGATCAGCCTGACCGTCGCCTTCTATGTTGAGGGTCGTAACTTCGACGCGTCGGTCTACGGGCTCCTTGAAAATTCCGGTTCTGACGATCTTGTCCCTGAAAGTGATCTCTTTCGGAAGCGAGACGTTGACGGACAAAAGCGTGGCGGGAGGCAACCTGACACCTGTCACCTGATGTTTCTCCTCCTCTAAGCGCGCCCGATCTCGCCCTGCCGGCGGGCGTTCGCGTAACCGAGGAACGTCGCGGGGCGATCCTGAATTCCCGGCGGGATCAGGAATCGCCCGCCAATAGCGAATCTACTTCAAACTGTACCAGTGCCGGAGGCTCGCTCAGTTGCTGGTCATCTGAGCAACCGCTTCCTCTGTCGTCCAGGTGGCGTTGGCGATGAATCTGAAGCTTGTCATGGCATCAGCGTTACCATCCCAGCCGGGGAGTATCGCAGATGCTGTCGCATCCGTGACCACCGCAACCTCAAAGCCCCGTTCCAACAGATCCCTCATGTGAGATTCGACGCATAGGTTGCCCGACATACCGGCGAGCATCACTCGGTCTATACCACGCTTCCGAAGCTGCAACACGAGGTCGTTGTTTTGCGGTCCAAACACCTTGTGTGGGCTGGTGACCACGGTCTCGCCGTCGTTGATGTACGGCTTATACTGATCGAGCCAGTCTGCGCCGGAACCAGCGAATCCTGCCAGGTCCAGCGCTCCTGCTCTGTCAAACATCCCGACGTTGTGCATGAAAACTTCCAATGCGCCCTCGAACTGCCAGCCATTGTCTGTCGGATAGTAGTAATGAGGTGAGATAAACACCTGTACTCCGTTCTCCTTTGCAGTCCTGAGCAGCGTTTCGAGATTCGGAACCGTGTTGTTCGCGAGAACACTTTGTTCCACAACACCCCAGGCCACCCCGTCCGGGGACAGGAAATCGTTTTGCGGGTCCGTGATGACGAGGGCAGTGTTTGTTACGTCGAACTCCATGCCGGGGTCAGGCAGTTGTGCTTGGGCATCTGCCACCCAAAGCAGTGCAGTCACGCCCATTGCCGTTGCGAGAATTAGGGAGCGTTTCATCTGATGATCCTCCTTCTTAAATATCCTGCAGCCTTCTTGCAAGGGGATACAACCACGTCGATGGTCTTGCGGTCTCGTCGTCGGGGCGGGCGTCCCTACGGGGGCGTCTACTGCGGCGGCGGGGCCACGAAGGCCACCGACCGAATTGTTTTCCTGCGGCTAATATGCCCGTGGAATACATGAGAGCAAGGGTCGCCACTGCGCAATGCTAGAGAGCCGTGCTTCACTGCAATAGTCCGTGTTGCGGATCGTGTGCCAGTGTGTAGCTTGGCGTTTATGCTGCGCGGTATAGCATGTTCAGCTGGTGCGCTACGCAGTTCCAAAAGAGGAGTTAGTTGGCACCGACAGAAACGAAATCGACACAAAGGAGGAACTTATGGCTGCAACGAAGCTCATCGTGATGTATCCACCTCCCGCGGATGTCCAAACCTTCGAGCGACTCTACCAAGACGAGCACGTCCCGATGGCTGTCGAGAAGCTCGAGGGCAAGACTAAGATTGTAGCGACGAAGGTCCAGTCTTCGCCCCAGGGCGAGCCCGCGTTCTACCGCATCGCGGAGATTCATTTCCCCTCGCTGGAAGCCCTGCAGGCTTGTGCGACCTCGGTGGGTGGGAAAGAGACCCTGGCACATGCCGCGAAGATTTCCACCGGGGGCCCACCGATCGTGCTGATCGGCGAGGAGCAGGTCTTTACCTTTTGAACGCATTCTTTAGGGGTGCCGCCTAACAGGCCCCTGCAGCTGCCGGGCGCTACAAAGAGCCCGGCCACGGACGTTAAGATAGGCGATGGGTGAGCGGTCGGCGCG
>JAZFQE010000350.1:0-2328 GCA_036444955.1 Gemmatimonadales bacterium | reverse complement strand
GACTGGCCAAGTGCGGCAGAGAGTCTACGGGAAGGACTCGACGAGCTCTTCACGGTCAATCGTCTCGATCTACCGGCTTCTCTTCGTCGCTGTCTCTCCACTACCAACCTGATCGACTCGTCGCACTCTGGGCTCCGTCAGAGGACACGTCGGGTCACCAACTGGCAAAGCGGTGAGATGGCATTGCGTTGGGCGGCGGTCGCCTTCGTGGAGACAGAGAAAAACTACCGTCGCATCCTCGGCTGCAAGCAGCTTTGGATGCTCAAGGCTCACCTCGATGCTCCCGTCTCGAGCGAAGAGGTGGCCAACTCTAAGCAAGTCGGATAACGTCGTTTCTTACACTGAGCCCCTCACCGGCTTTCAACTAGTCCCAAAACAAGCGTGACCGGGCCTCATCGCACGGGCGCGGATTCCAAAAAAATACTCGAAATGCCCCTCTCGAGATGTTTCAAGGCAGTGTGTCAAACAAAAAACCTTGAAGAGAAAGGAGCGTTTCGAGTGAAGAGAAGCAGAACACAGAAACTGCGCGAGCGCAAGAGGAGAAGCCGCAACCGCAAGCGTCGAATCGATCATCGCCTGAGGGACATCGACTGGGAAGATCAACCCAGCCCGATGTTCGCGGCGCGCAACATCCACTACGAGATCTCTGAGCGTGATCGCGGTCTCGACGTCGGAGGGATCGGGGCGATTCACCGCTTGGTGCGCCGGGTCGGCCTGACGGAGGACATCGACGAGAAACTCGATCTCCTGAAGCGCCACCTTCCTTACCACGAGTCCGATCACGTGCTGAACTTCGCCTACAACATCCTCGCCGGCGGCACCTGCCTCGAGGACATCGAGATCCGACGCAACGACGAGGTTTACCTCGACGCTCTGGGAGCGCAGCGAATTCCTGACCCGACAACCGCTGGAGACTTCTGTCGCCGCTTCGGGGAGGAGGACATCGAAAAGCTCATGGCGGTGATCAACGAGGCGCGGCTTCGTGTGTGGTCGGATCAGCCCGATGCGTTCTTCGATGAAGCTGTGATCGAGGCCGACGGGACTCTTGCTCCGACGACAGGTGAGTGCAAGGAGGGGATGGATATCTCCTACAAGGGCACGTGGGGATACCATCCGCTCGTGGTGTCTCTGGCGAATACCCGCGAGCCGCTTTTCTTGGTGAACCGAAGTGGGAACCGGCCCTCATCGGAAGGGGCGGTGGAGCGTTTCGACCAGGCGATCGACCTGTGCACGCGGGCCGGGTTTCGCAAGATCACGCTTCGCGGCGACACGGATTTCAGTCTCAGCCGCTACTTGGAGCGCTGGAGCGAGGCGGGGGTGCACTTTGTTTTCGGTTTTCAGGCGGTACCGAAACTCGAGGCCTGGGCCATGGATCTTGACGAATCGGCGTGGGAGCCGCTGAAGAGAAGGGCGAAGTATGAGGTCAACACAGAGCCTCGCGCCCGGCCCGAAAACGTCAAAGAACGCATTATCGCAGAGCGTGGCTTCAAGAACATCGAGCTCGAGTCGGAGCACGTCGCGGAGTTCGACTACCGACCGACGAACTGCAAGAATTCCTACCGGATGGTGATTCTTCGAAAGAACCTCACGATCCAGCGCGGTGAGGCGGAGATCATCGACGACGTTCGATACTTCTTCTACATTACCGACGACCGCAAGTCATCTCGAGCTGAGATCGTCTTTTCATCGAACTCGCGCTGCGAGCAGGAGAATCTCATCGAGCAGCTCAAGAACGGCGTCCGTGCGCTGAACATGCCCGTCGACAACCTCGTCAGCAACTGGGCGTACATGGTGATGGCATCGCTGGCGTGGACGCTGAAGGCGTGGTTTGCCCTGGCACTTCCGGTGAAGGGACGCTGGAAGGAGAAACATGGAAAAGAGAAAGAGCTCCTGCTCAGAATGGAGTTCAAGAAGTTCCTCTTCGCCTTCATGCGTCTGCCCGCACAACTCGTGCGGACAGGTAGACGAATCGTCTTTCGACTTCTGAGCTGGAACCGGTACCAGCATATTTTCCTTCGAGCGGTCGAAGCGCTCGAACGACCGCTTCTTTGTTGAGTACTCGATCCCGAAGTCGGGGTACGGATGCCCTGATCCCCCGCGGCCCGGAGAAAGTCGAACGCCTATGAACGACAGGACAACTCGAAACGAAAGAGGTGACATGATCGATGCCGCCAGGGGGATGCTGCATGCCGCGCCAGCGACCGCACCGCGGTCAAATCCTCAACCCCCCACACGCTTGTTTTGGGACTAGATGACTCCCCAGCCTCCCATCTTGGTGGCGGCAGCAGTGGAGCGAGAGATGGCGCCGTTTCTCGAGCTCGCCTCACG
>JAZFQE010000349.1:0-3128 GCA_036444955.1 Gemmatimonadales bacterium | reverse complement strand
GCGGACGATTGCGCGGGCAATCGAGCTTCTATCTGACGCCTAGGCCGGGAGGTAGTATGTCGGAAGTCAGTAGTCACCGAATGTCCGCTTTCCCGAAAGCAGCCGTTCGCGTGAGGCGTCTCAGAGCCGATCTCTACGGCTGCTTTTGGCCGAAAGCGGTCATTGAGAGGCTAGCCAGCCCCTGGTACAAGCCAGCGAGGGGGCGAGCTGAGGGACTTCGAAGTAGACTGCTAATACAGACCGCCGTAAATCTCCACAATATGTACTCGAGAGGCTTCGCGATGAAATACTCCACATCCATTGTCACCCTGTTGGGGGCGCTAATCGTTAGTACTGCGACTTTTTCGCAGGACGATGCTTACTTCAATCAGCTTCCGCAACTAATTGACCGAGAGCTATTCTTTGGGGATCCAGAGGTATCCCGGCCCCAACTCTCGCCGGACGGCGCGTTTATTTCGTTCATGAAGCCCTATCGAGGTGTCCGGAACATCTGGGCCAAGCGAGTCGACGAACCCTTTGATGCTGCTCGCCCGATTAGCGCTTCTATGCGTCCGGTACCCGGTTATTTCTGGAGTCAAGACGGCAAGTACATACTTTACATACAGGACAGTGGTGGCAACGAGGATTTCCACGTCTATGTCGTCGACCCGTCCGTTGATGCTGAAACGGACTCGGGCGTCCCACCGGCACGCGACATCACCGATTACGACAACACTCGTGCCTATATCTATCGAGTGCCTGAGAGTACGCCAACCGAGATTCTGATAGGCCTTAACGATCGCGATCCGGCCCTCCACGACGTGTATCGAGTGGATCTGGAGACAGGCGCGCGAGAGCTGATCTTTCGAAATGACGCGAACATGGCGGGCTGGATCTTTGATCTCGAAGGCAGCCTGCGACTGGGCATACGCATGGACGGTCTAGGCGGAACGGAGATCTTACGCGTCGACGGCGAAGAGCTTACACCGGTGTATACGTGTGGGAACGAAGAGGCCTGCAACCCGATTCGTTTCCACAAAGACGGCAGGCGCGTCTACCTAGTCACGAACATGGGTGACGACGTTGACTTGACCCAACTGATTCTGTTCGATCCTCAAACGGGTGAGGAGCAGTTCGTTCAGTCAGACCCGGAGAGAGAGGTCGACTTTGGTGGGGCGGTGTTCTCTGACCTGACCGAGGAACTAGACGCGACGTACTATGTCGGCGACCGTCAGCGTCTCTATCCTCGATCCGACGAAGTCGCCCGAGACATTGAGATTTTGCGTTCCAGGCTACCCGAAGGAGAGCTTTTCCGTCTCTCGACCACTGAGGACGATCGCCTTCAGCTCATTATGGTGGCCCGTGATGTTGACCCTGGCACCGTCTACCTTTACGACCGCGAAACCGCCGATATCGAGCTCCTCTACCGGTCGCGCCCTGAACTTCCCCTCGAGAGTCTGGCGGCTATGCAGCCCATCCGGTACACGGCTCGTGATGGTTTAGAGATCCCCGGCTACCTGACACTCCCTCAGGGCGTCGAAGCACGCAACCTGCCAGTGGTTGTCAATCCTCACGGTGGACCCTGGGGCCGTGATAGCTGGGGCTTCAGCGGATACCCGCAGTTTCTAGCCAACCGCGGGTATGCTGTATTTCAACCGAACTTCCGCGCTTCTACGGGTTACGGTAAAGCGTTCTTGAATGCCGGCAATAACGAATGGGGCACGGGCGCTATGCAGCATGATATTAGCGACGGCGTCCAGTACCTGATCGACCAAGGTATAGCCGATCCGGACCGCATCGCCATCTTTGGTGCCTCCTACGGAGGCTACGCGACGCTGGCCGGGCTCGCATTCACGCCGGAGTTATATGCGGCCGGGGTCTCTTACGTTGGCCCGTCGAATCTGATTACGCTTTTGAGCACCATCCCGCCCTATTGGGGTCCGATGAAGAAGATTTTCGATGTTCGTGTAGGGAATATTGATGATCCCAAGGATCGTGCGCGGCTCATCGCTCAATCACCACTTTTTGAGGCCGACCAGATCCAGGCGCCGCTGCTGGTGATCCAAGGGGCGAACGATCCCCGCGTCAAACAGCAGGAATCCGATCAGATTGTCGTGGCACTTCGCGAGCGGAGCCTACCAGTTGAGTATCTGCTTGCCGAGGATGAAGGTCATGGATTCGCAGGCCGGGAGAACCGGCTGAGCGTTGCCGCGGCGCTTGAGCGCTTTCTTGCAGAACATATCGGTGGGCGCTATCAAGCAGAAATGCCCGACGATATTGCCGCGAAGCTTCAGGCCCTTATCGTCGACGTGAATACTGTCGAGATGCCTGACACTGATCCATAGAACGCGACCTCATGTGTCGCATCAACCGGTTCAAGTGGCATATTTGGACTGTGGGAGTTTTGCGGGGATGAGTTGTGCATCGTTATGCACCGTACTGCAGTCTCGTCCGTGAACGCCTCCTGATTCATTAGTTAAATCAATCGCTTAGCATCCAAGACCTGGATTCGGGAGGCAGGGGCCGGAGGTTTTCACCGAGGCGCGCGAAGCGCGACGACAGACGCATGAAGTGCGGCCCGCAGGACCGAGCGGCGTAGCCGCGAGTCCATCCTCTCATCCCGACCAACTTTTCCCTCTAACATTCATACAGTTAGTGTCAACTCACTAGAGCACTGCTTGTTGTGGGACTGCTCACGGCCGGCATTTTGCCGGACTCCGTTGACCGGCAAAATGCCGGCACCAAAATCCCTCAATCCTTATTACGCATGTGTCACAGCATTCTCAGCGCGTGAGCACTGCCTGGGATCAACAGAGCTTAGCGATTTGAATCTTTGATCAGGGCGTCTCGACGTTTGGCGAGTGCTGCTAAGTGGCGCTTGCCGAGCACGTCGCCCAGATTTGTGCGAAGTTTTTCGTCATCTATTTCGAGCAGTGCGGATCGCCATTGATCGCTGATTATAAGCTCGATGTTCTTGAGGTAAATCGGGCGGTCCTTTTTGATACTAAACGAATTCCCGTGATTGACTATAATCAACTGCCAGTTGTGCGGGCTGTACAACATGGACAATGTCGTTCTCGCAGGATTATGAATGAGCGCGTCATAGACATACATCGCACTTCTTTGCCGTCCCAGTGAACACGGCGCAT
>JAZFQE010000348.1:0-4467 GCA_036444955.1 Gemmatimonadales bacterium | reverse complement strand
CGCCTTCCGAGTGAGCGAAAGCCAATGCGTCCACAACCTCTCGGATGATCCTAACCGTCTCGTTTACCGGGAGCTCGCCTTCCTTCACAATCCGTTCTCGCAGCGTCTGACCCCTGATGAACGGCATCACGTAATAGAGGAAGCCTCCGGCTTCACCCGAGTCGTGTAATGGCAGGATGTGGGGATGCGTGAGGTTAGCGGCGATCTTGATCTCGCGCAGAAACCGTTCGGCACCCAATGTCGCCGAGAGTTCCGGGTGGAGGACTTTGACAGCGACAGGACGGTCGTGCCGAAGGTCTGTAGCCAGATATACGGTAGCCATGCCACCGCTGCCAAGCGGGCGTTCGATCTCGTAGCGGTCAGCGAGTGCGGCTTTGAGGTCTTCCAGGCGCTGGGTCACAGAGAGCTAAGATGGGTGAAACAGCGGAAGTTGGAAAGGGAATGGCTGTGCCCCACTAAGGGATAGCCTTGGGGAGGTCAAGTATTTCAACACACCCCCATGAGGCTCCCTCGACCACTAAATCCTTGCTGTCGGTCGAGCGACCTCCCTGCGAAAAGCGGGCACCTTGCCATAAGTCAGCAGCCGCCAGAACCATTCGGTCGGTCCGTAGTGAAACCGATCGAGCCACCAGGCACTATACCAGAGCTGGAGAGCCCAGACCGCGAGCACGATGATCATCTGTGCCGGTCGATCCAGGCTTCCATAGAGACCGAATCCATAACCGTAGAAAATCGTTGTGCAGAGAATCGACTGCATCAAGTAGTTGGTGAACGCCATGCGTCCGACCGCAGCGAAGCGTCTCTCCAAAGAACCGAGCCAATCGCCCTTCATGGCAAGCATGATTACTGAGATATGTCCCAGCGAGACGAGCACGCTGCCGACGTAGTTCCAGTGCATTCCCTGCCGCTGAGTGAAGACGAAGTTCCAATCGTGCGTCGCCAATTGCCAAGCCGAAATCGCCACCAGCGGCAGTCCCAGACCGTATCCCCACAAGAGCAGCCGACGATAGAACGCTCCGTCTTTTCGCGCCGAAAACACACCCAGCTTCATCAGACCCATCCCGATCAACATGAACCCACCTATGCGCCACAGACCAAAGAATACGATGCCCATGGTCTGCAACATCACGACCGCTGGCCCTCGATGGGTGACGACGTCTCCATAACTCCCGCGATAGGCCTGCACATCGGCTTCGAGGTCCTCGGCCGTTGGAGCCATCATGTGTCTCTGCTGGCGCCATTTTTCCAGATCCTTCGTCTCTTCCTCGGTCAGCTCCTCGCCTGCTTCCGCTCTGATTTCGACCTGGTTGCCTTCGGCAATCATCTTTTCGATCCAGAAACTGCCGGCCGTCGACATCGCCAAGGCGGGAAGCATCCAGATCGACCCGAGAATCAACAGGGTCTTGGCCTTCTTCCGACGTAGCGGATAGATCAGGAGGCCCAAGAAGGCGTAGCCGAAGAGAATGTCGCCGAACCAGATCAAATAGGCATGGAGCGCACCCATCACCAACAACCAGAAATTGCGCCGGTACCAGGTTCCAGCAAACTTCCCGGCTGCTGAGCGCTCGGTCATCAGAATCAGCCCGGCGCCAAAGAGCATCGAAAAGACGGGCAGAAACTTCTGATCGACCAACAAGTGCGTGCCGAACCAAATCGATTTCGAAAGAGTGTCGGTTCCGCCCCACAACAGAGGATTGTAGTAGGCCGCGAAGGGCATCGCGTAGGCGTAGATATTCATGGCCAGAATGCCGAGCACCGCGACCCCTCGCAGAACGTCGATCGAACCTATTCGGCTTTTTTCGGTCACCGGTGCGAGAGGCGTGGAGGGCCTAAAATGGTCACCAGAGCCAGAGTCGACGGGCGGAGTTAATGAAGCTGCCGACTGAGGAATTTCTTGATCAATCATGAAATGACTTTACGCTCAATGTCGTTCTGAGTTGTCGCGGCACCGACACCAGCGGGCGCTCGATCAAGTAGCGGTCGGCAAGTGCGGCTTTCAGGTCTTCCAGGCGCTGGGTCACAGAGAATCAAGATGCGTGGAACAGCGGAAGTTGGTAAGGGACATCGACCTACGTTCTTGAGACAATTAGGAAATGGGAAAACTGTGGATTGAGTCGCTTACAGAGCCTCTCACGAGGTTTTTCGAATGCCAATTTGGCCGTCACCGAACGTCAACCGTCAGACTCCATAGGTATTGCCGACGGTGTTGATTCACACCAATATGCAGGCAACAACCCGACTCGGGAATTTCAAGTGAAGAGGAACTATGAACAGCCAGTATGATGCTGTCATCATCGGTGCGGGAGTCATCGGAGCCGCCACCGCTTTCGAATTGGCCAAGCGGGGCTATCACACCTTGAACGTCGACAAGCTTCCTGCGGCCGGCTACGGATCGACCGGCGCGTCGTGCGCCGTCTGTCGTACGCATTACTCGACTGTAGACGGGACGGCGCTCGCGTATGAAAGCTTTCTCCATTGGAAGGACTGGCCGAACCACCTCGGCACCGAGGATGAACGGGGTTATGCCCGGCTGATCCAGACAGGCATGGTCGTCATCAAGTCGCAAACTCAGGATTTCCAGAAACATCTTCGGCATCACGACGCGTTGGGAATCGAATACGAGGAGTGGGATGTAGAAACGCTGAAATCAAAACTTCCATTTCTGGATGTGAGCGAGTTTTATCCTCCGCGGCGCGCCGACGACGAAGATTTTGGCAAGCCAACCGGCAGCACGATCTCCGGCGCCATCTACATCCCGGCCGCCGGCTATGTCAACGATCCGCAGCTCTCGGCACACAATCTCCAGCGTGCCGCGGAAGCGCACGGTGCGGAGTTTCTGTTCAACGCCGAGGTCGTCGAGATCGGCAAGCGCGATGGGAGAGTCACCGGCATCACGCTGAAGGACGGTCAGGCGATCGACACGCCGGTCGTCGTCAATGTTGCCGGTCCGCATTCGTTCGTTATCAATCGGATGGCCGGCGTTGACGACGCCATGAATCTCAAAACCAGGGCACTGCGTGTCGAGGTACACTACCTCCCACGCCCGGACGACGGTACGATCCACGACCTGAGCCCATTAATGTCGGATGGAGATATCGGCGTATACAGCCGGTCGGTGGTAGGGGAGTTGCTACTGGTCGGCAGTCAGGACCCGGAGTGTGACATCAAAGAGTGGATCGATGACCCCGACGAATTCAACCGAGAGGTAACGGACGAGCAGTGGCAATCGCAGGTCTACCGCATGGGGCTCCGCATGCCCAACCTCAAGATCCCCAACCGGCCCAAAGGGATCGCCGACCTGTACGACGTGAGCGACGACTGGATGCCGATCTACGACCGGTCGGACCTCGACGGCTTCTACATGGCCGTCGGTACGAGCGGCAATCAGTTCAAGAACGCGCCGATGGCCGGAGTGCTGATGGCGGAGCTGATAACGGCGTGCGAGCAGGGACACGATCACGACCGTGATCCCGTTCAGGTGAAGGGCCACTACACGGACTTCACGTTCAACGTGGGCTTCTATTCGCGGAACCGCGAAGTCAATCGAGACAGCAGCTTCACTGTGTTGGGCTAAAGCAGAAATCTCATAACAGTGGAGCGCGAACATTGGAGTGGCCGCTTCGGTTTCGTTATGGCGACCGCGGGGTTTGCGGTCGGACTCGGCAACATCTGGCGGTTCCCCTACGTAGTGGGCGAGAACGGCGGAGCCGCTTTCCTTATTGTCTACCTGGCGTTTGCCGTCCTTATCGGCATTCCACTGATGACCAGCGAGATCAGTCTCGGCAGAAAGAGTCAGCTGTCACCGATCGCCGGCATGAGGAAGCTGACGGGGAAGGCGAAGAGTCCGTGGAACCTCATCGGCTGGATGGGAGTGCTCACCGCCACCGTTATTCAGTCGTACTACATCATGCTCGTGGCGTGGATCGTCGGGTACTTCGTCACGATGGCCACCGGGCGATTTGCCGGAGCTTCACCGGAACAGATCCAGAGCGTCTACGACGGTTTTGTGAGCCGGCCCCTCCCGGTCCTCGGATACAACCTGCTGCTTGTCATGCTCATGGGCGTTGTGCTGGCGCGCGGGCTAACCAAAGGTCTCGAGCGAGTTGCAAAGATCGCCATGCCGGCGCTGTTTGTCCTGCTGCTGTTACTCGTTGTGCGCTCTCTGACGTTCCCGGGCGCGGGCGAGGGCCTTTCATGGTACCTCAAACCTGATTTCTCAAAGCTGACCGGAAACAGTCTGCTGGTGGCGCTGGGACAGGCGTTCTATTCGATCGGGATTGGCATGGCCGGCGCGTTTGGGTTTGGCAGTTATCTGCACGCGCAGCGCAGCGACGTGCCCGGCAATGCGGTGTTGGTCGTCGGACTCGACACCGGTGTCGCGTTCATTGCAGGACTCGCTATTTTCCCGGCTCTGTTTGCTTTCGGAATCTCGCCGGACTCGGGTCCAGGTCTTGTGTTCGTGACCAT
>JAZFQE010000347.1:0-3329 GCA_036444955.1 Gemmatimonadales bacterium | reverse complement strand
TGGAGGTGGGTATCACCGTAGGCATTGCGGTACTCGTAGGTGGTTTTGTCGCGGCGGTATATGCTGTTGGGTTTTGGGGGAGAGCTGCGTTCGGGCCCATCGATCCCACGATTTCCCTGCGCATCGTGATCCCATCGGCCACAGCCATGGTACTCGGCTTGCAGGTCGTGTTTTCCAGTTTCTTTTTGACCGTCCTCGGGCTGAACCGGCGATAACTGATCCCCGCGCAGTTGCCTCGCTGCCTGGTGAAGGTTACTGCAACACCCGCCTCGAGAGATGAGACTGTTGGATCGGATTTTCCAGCGGTGGCGTATCGCCAAAGCCCGACCGTACATATTCCCGGGCGCACGGGTACTCGACATCGGTTGTGGAGACGGGGCGCTTTTCAGGTGCTTTGATTCGATTATCACAGAAGGTTGGGGAATCGATCCCGATTTGCAGCGATCCCTCGACAGAACACGATGGAAATTAATTGCTGGGCGATTCCCTAGAGACTTGCCCGAAGAGCTAGCGTTTGACGTTATCACCATGCTAGCCGTCCTGGAGCATATTCCGCCAGACAAGCAATCCGAGTTCGCCGTCGCCTGTGCGCGCCGCCTGCGTGCAGGTGGGCACCTGATCATAACCGTGCCGTCACCTAGGGTCGATCGGATTCTTTGGTTCTTAAGAGGCTTACGAGTGATCGACGCACGATCGCTAGAGGAGCACTATGGATTCAATCCCAACGACACACCGTCGCTGTTCTCCACAGCAGGCCTGACACTACTGGTAGGGAAAAAGTTCCAGCTTGGACTGAACAACTTGTTCGTATTCAAACAGGCCGGAAGAGATTCCATGCCGGTGCCTCAGCAATACGGTCGATAGCATGGCAAGCGTTGCAGGGCCGTTCCTCGGCTGAACAGGCGATGAGGATTCTCGCACCTCTCCATCGACAACTGGCTTTCAAGCGTCGTGCTCGGGTGCTGAGCAAGCTGCTCGCTGACCTCGTGCCGCACGACGCGACCATCCTCGACGTCGGCTGCGGCGACGGAACGATCGACCGCCTGATCAGCGAACGGCGGCCGGATCTCAGAATCACTGGCATTGATGTGGCCATCCGCCCGGACGCTTGCATTCCGGTGACCGAGTTCGACGGGACCACGATCCCATATGAGAATGACAGCGTGGATGTCGCCATGTTCGTCGACGTACTACATCACACAGCTGATCCCGAACGACTACTGCGTGAAGCGCTGCGAGTCGCGCACGCGGCGGTGCTGTTGAAGGACCACACGCGCGACGGCTTCTTGGCAGGTCCAACGCTGCGCTTCATGGACTGGGTGGGGAACGTGCCACATGGGGTCGCGCTTCCCTATAACTATTGGCCAGAGCAGTGTTGGCGAGAGACGTTTGCGCGGATCGGCGCAGCGCCGGCAGTGTGGATCAACCAATTAGGTCTCTACCCGCCCCCAGCGAGCTGGCTCTTCGAGCGGTCTCTGCACTTCATTGCCCGTCTCGATCTCGCTTGATCCTCTTTGTGATGAGGAGTGAGCGCTGTGGCTGCGGCACTCCCGTTTGCACCGCGGCGATTCACTTCACGACGAACAATACAAAACCCGGTGCACGATAGATCGGCGCTAGACATCTCTGTGCGAACTGTTGGAGCGCTGCCCACTGGATGACCTCGAGGTCGAGGCCGCCTCTGGCGTAATAATCCACGGCACCGACGTTGACGAGCACATGACTGAACCCCGCCTCCGCTAGGCAGTCGGTGGGCGCAAGCTGTGGAGCGAGCAGGGGCCAGTTAGTCACCTTGACATCCTCAACTACGGACGGCTTGAAGTAATAGCCGCGGGCCTCGAAGAGCATGAGGATCCGACTGCCCTCTGGCACTTCACCATTCACGAAGCGAACGAGGGACGCATAGGCTTGAACACTGATGTCGAGATGGGTGTCCAGGTACTCCTCCGCCGAGCTCGCCCCGATGAGGTGGCCCACGGCCTTTGTTTGCGATATCCAGGTGTACATGGTGCTGCCGGACGGCACGAGGGCGAGCCCCGCAACCAGGACGAGCACCAGCCGAGCTGCTGCTGTTGACAAGAAGCGCTCGCACGACCTGACGACGATGTGAACCGCTACGATGGTGAGCGGTACCACCGCAGGAATGAGATAGCGGAGATTACTTCCGGGGTAGGCCAGGAGCAGAACGAGCACGTAGCCGACTGCGGGGATCACAAGCCAGTTCAGCGTCCTGTTCCTGAGGAAAAACACCCAAAATAGCAGGAGCAACAGAATCGGATTTGCGTAATAGAAGGCCCCTTCCAGTTCGATCGTTAGTTCCTCCGGTGAGAGGAATAGGGCTCGAAAATCGAACGGGACTCGGAGGTGCCAGATGAACTGGAAGATTTCCGGGTTGACCGACGGTGGGACCGTGCCACTGCCATAGAAGGGGATAAGCCAGGGCTCCAGCGCCGTTTCGGCAAGCAAGGGATAGAGCGGCGCGTGCAGCAGAATCCAGTTCTTTACGAGCCATGGAAGTGCAGCCGCGACCACGAGAAGGCCGAACAGTGCCAGTGGCCGAAGCGAGGCCGTGACGCTGCGCGTCTGTGAGCCCACCACCCAAACGATGAGCGGAACCAGCCCCAGGATGTAGGGCACCGCGTTATACTTGATCCCGATAGCAGCTCCTAGGAGAACGGCCGCCAGATAGAACTGCGCTCGGCTCGACGACGAAGACAGCGCGAGCACCAGCGCATAGTGGGCAAGAAAGAGATAGAAGGCGAGCGTGACATCCAGTCGGGGGGTTATGGCGACCAGCAGCAGCGTCGTAGTGCCCCAAAGCAGAGCCAGGCTCAGGCTCGCGGTCCGGTCCCCTAGGAAGCGCGCGGTAAATGCAAAGACGGCCAGGCCGAGCAGCACGGCCATGAACACGCTGAGGAGCGCTGGTCCCGCCGAGCTCCCGAGCGCCAGGAGCGGCAGATACAGCATATGCACAAGGCCGACGTTCCAGACAAGCAGGTTGTCCGCAGGGACGTAGATGCGGCCTTCGTGCAAGAACTGAACCGGCACCCGCAGGTGATACATCAGCGAGTCCCAGTCGGTCGGCGGTGCCGTGGCCAGGACAGTCATCCACAGGGTGACAGCGCTGAAACTCACCACGCCGAAGATCAACAACCCTCGGCGGTTGGCCTTGAGGTAGTGGATGGCGGGGGCGGCTAGACGAGGAAGCCCTCCGACTTCTTTGCGCGCGACCAAGATGTAGAGGAGCAGGAGGAGAGCTAGGGTGGGCGCCTGCAAGCCGCCCACCAGGCCAAGTATGAGGATCGAGGTAGCTATGATGCCGAGCCCGA
>JAZFQE010000346.1:0-2904 GCA_036444955.1 Gemmatimonadales bacterium | reverse complement strand
GTGCTTTCTCAGAGACACCCTGCAGATCTCTGATGACGGGATCGCCACTGTTTCATCCGGCAGGACGTACCGCGAACTGTCGGACTTAGGCGTTCACCGCGGGTTGAGACTCCCCCCCAATCCCTCCAGCGGCGATTTCTGCACATTGGCGGGAATGGTTTCTACGAATGCTGCAGGTCCACGAAGCGTGAAGTACGGCAGCGTAAGAAAATGGGTGCAAGCGATCGAGCTCGTCACCGCCGACGGAGAGACGGGTTGGGTGGATCGCGCTGCCAGCTCACCTACCCGCGACCTTACAGTCCTGTCACGGCTTGAGGCACAGGCGCGGCCGGACGTCGAGAGACTGCGCGACTCGATCGCAGCGAAATTCCCCAAGACTACGAAGAACTCCTCAGGATACGCGCTCGATGAGTACCTCAACAGTAAGAGTCCGGTGGACTTGATTATCGGTTCCGAGGGAACGCTCGCCCTCATATCGCGCATCCGGTTTGCGTTGGACCCTCTTCCAAGCGTCACGGGAGTGCTGCGATTAGCTATTGCAGACCTCGACGTGCTGTCAGATATCGTCGCAACAATCAAATCGCTCGATCCTTCTGCCGTCGAGCTGCTGAGCAGTTCCCTGCTCCGCCATTCGGCTGGCGACTTTGGGCTGGATCTTGCGGATGTGGAAGCGGTGTTGCTGGTTGAGTTTGAGGGCTCAACAAACCGGGAAATTCGAAACTTTCTGACGGATGGCGCCAATTGCTGTTCCCGGTACTGCCACTCGGTGGAAGGGGCCACGGAGAGATCTACAATCGATCAGCTGTGGTCCATCCGCCACGCGGCAAGCTCCGCACTCGCGCACTCGCCCGAAGCGCGGCGGTCGCTTCAGATCATCGAGGACGGTTGCGTACCTGTATCACAGTTGGGCGGATACCTCAAAGGCGTTCACCAGATCGCGTCCGACGTAGGGTTGGAGATAGTTGCGTTCGGACACGCTGGTGACGGCCATCTCCACGTCAACGCCTTGGTTGACATAACTGATCCGAAGTTTCAGAAGCGTCTCTCTGAACTGCTCGAGCAGGTCACCGCCTTACTACTGGAACTGGGCGGCACACCCAGCGGAGAACACGGGGATGGACGCTTGAGAGCAGGCCTGTTGGAGAAGTTCTACGGCGAGGAGATCGTCGGCCTCTTCCGCCGGGTAAAGTTGGCTTTCGATCCTACAGGCATTCTCAACCCGGGTGTGATTCTACCGGACGGAGACGACCAAATCGGGGACCGGCTTAAGGTGGGGCCAGCGGCGGCGCATCTTCCACCCGAAGTGGAATCCCGACTAAGGCAGATCGAGCGCGACGCCGCTTGGGGACCCGCGATAGAGATAACGCGAAACCTCCCTCAGGAAGGTTAGTTTTCTGACTCGCGCTGTTTGGCTGCTTCCTCGACGATCTTCCGCGAAACCTCAGCCGGCACCTCCTGATATCTGGCGAAGATCGCGGTGAACGTACCGCGTCCGTGAGTGATCGAGTGTAACTGGGTCGAATACTTGTACATCTCAGCTTCGGGAACGAACACCTTCACCTTCGTCAACCTACCGTCGGGTTCTGAGCCTACGATCTGACCTCTACGAGCGGAGAGATCGCCCAACACGTCACCCAAGGTCTCATCAGGCGTCCATATATCCACTTCCTGAATGGGCTCCAGCAGTATCGGCTTGCAGTTCGGGGCCAGGTTCCTAAACGCCAGAATACCGGCCATCTTGAACGACATCTCGTTGCTGTCGACGCTGTGGTGGCTGCCGTCGTAGCACTCAACCTTGAAATCGACAACGGGGTACCCTGCCAAAACCCCCCGTTGCGCGGCTTCTATAATGCCTTTGTTCACGGCCAGAATGAATTTACCGGGGATGGCACCGCCCACGATTTTCTTGACGAACTCGTACCCCGCTCCTTCAGGTTGAGGCTCTATCCTTATGTGGCAGTCGCCGTACTGACCTCTTCCACCTGACTGCTTTTTATGCTTGCCCTGACCCTCACCCTTCTTCCGAAAGGTTTCGCGGTACGCGACCCGAGGGCGTGAAAGCTCGGCGTGCACGCCAAACTTATTAGCGAGCCGTGAAACGACGATCTCCAGATGACGTTCGCCTCGTCCTTTTATCAGTGTCTGAGATAGCGCGGGCTCGTAATCGTATTGGAAAGTCGGATCCTCTTCGTGCAACTTATGCAAGGCGCTCGATAGTTTGTCTTGTTCGCTCCGCTCCTTGACGTGCACCCTCAACGCAATCAGGGGTTCGGGAAACGGAATGTGTGGGAGCACCACGGGAGTGTTCGGGGTTACCAGAGTATTGTTGGTGTGGCTGCTGTGTAGTTTGGCGACGACGCCTATGTCGCCGGCGTGAAGCTCGGAAATTTCTATCTTCTCTTTGCCGAGAGTTATAGAAAGATGATTGAGCTTCTCGCTTGATTTCTGTTCGGGGTTAAGCACTTCCAGTCCGTTCGTCACCTTCCCCGACCAAATCCGGAACAGAGCAACCTCTCCTACATGCTGCTCCGACAGCACTTTGAAGATCTGCGCAACCACTGGACCATCGTCGTCCGCTTTGACTTCAACCGTGCTATCATCCGTTGCGGAAGTTGCCTCGATCGGAGTTCTCTCGGTCGGCGCGGGAACCAGCTCTACCAACTTCGAGAGGAGCGCCCGCGTGCCGTGCGTCAGCGTGCCGGAGCCGCAAAGAAGCGGAAAGAGTTCTCCCCTTCTCATTCCAGCTTTCATCGCGCTCATCGCATCGTCAGTCGAAATCTCCTCCCCACCCAAATACCTCTCCAGTAGATCATCATCAGTTGTAGCGATGTTCTCGATGAGCTCCTCGAAATACTTGTCCAACTTGCTCTGGTATTCCTCGGGGATATCAACCTCTTCATACTC
>JAZFQE010000345.1:0-2255 GCA_036444955.1 Gemmatimonadales bacterium | reverse complement strand
GGACGAGGAATTCGGGATGCACTTTGCAAGGAGTCACGCTGGCCACGCCGCTCATCTGGACTGGTTAGGCACGCATACAGGTCTTAGGTGTATAGTATTGCGAAATGGAGGAGCAGAGGCGATGATTCCCAAGGCCGTTGTTCACAGCGATCCTGAGATTCTGGGGGACACACCCGTTTTTGTCGGCACCCGTGTTCCGGTCCAGTCGCTCTTCGACTACCTCGAAGGTGGTGAGACGTTGGACGAATTTCTCCGCCAGTTTCCCTCGGTCAAGCGTGCACAGGCTTTAGCGGCTCTAGAAATTGCACGCGACTCGGTTCTCAGCAGTGCGAATTCTGCTTGACGAGAATTTACCCGTCGATCTAGCGGCGGAGTTGGTGGGTCACGACATCGCCACCATCACCGGTCTAGGCTGGGAAGGTATCAAGAACAGTGAGCTTCTGCGCCACGCCCAAGGGCGTTTCGAAGTACTACTTACGATGGATCGCAACCTCGAATTCCAGCAAAACATTGCGGGGTTTGACGTGAGCATACTCCTGGTTCTGGCACACTCAAACCGCATGGTTCATCTTCGCCCTCTTGTACCGGCGATTCTGACGGCGCTAGAGACAGTACGGCCTGGCGAATTGCAGAGGGTTGGTGCCTAACAACGGCATGCAGCCGCCGGGCTGGCGCCCGCAGCTGATCACCAGCCGTAATGCGGCCTGTTAGCAGGAAGTCTCCAGTGAACAAATCGGCGGCGGACGAGATCGCTATCACGGCTTGGGCTTCCAGTTCAGGATGACGGTGATAGGGGCGGTGAGATCCGCGGCAATGACATTCAGCAGGAAGCGACCGTCAGCAGAGACATCGTAGCTCCGGTGGTACGGCGCAAGGCGCGTCTCAAACAGGGAAGTCGGGCTGCCAACCTCCAGTGAAGAACCGCTCGGCTTGATCGGAACAGACATCAACGTGGAACCCGCTCCGATGTAGAAAATCTCTTTCCCATCTCGGCTCCAGACTGGCTGGGTTCCACCCCTTGTCGATACCCGGTACTTCGGACCCGGCACTGGAAAAGATTGAATATAGACTTCCTGCCCCGATGTTCCCGATTCGTCGGATTCATAGGCAATCCAACGACCATCGGGTGAGATTCTGGGGTGGTCTTCGTTGAATGGCGTCGCCGTGACGCGCACAGGATTGCCGTCGCCGAATAACGGCAGCGCCCACAAGTCGGAGTCCGAACCGAAGGCGAGAAAACGCCCGTCGGGCGACCAGTCCAGTGCCTCCTTTCGGGCGTCGCTCGTTAGCAGCAGCTTAGCTTCTCCTACCACGCCGACAGCGCGTTGATACACGTTCACCTGGCCATCGCGAAAGGACCGGAACGCGATCGTCTGTCCGTCCGGTGACCACACCGGGTCAGCGTCTCGTTCCGGATCGAACGTGAACCGACTGCTCCGGCCATTCGGAATCTCCAGTATCCATATGTCTGCTGGAAGGCCACGGTTGAAGGCGACAAATTTGCCGTCCGGCGAAAGTGCCGGATTTCCATACACACCATTCGGGCCGACAACGCCGAGTTGTTTGCCACTTCGGTTAAACCAGGCGAGTTCGCTGTTCGTACCCCGAGTTTCGCTGACCTTGTAGGCAAGACTATCGGTCATGGAGACCGAGAACGCCGCCGAAGGTTCGTCGGATGCAGCGAAGGGGTCGACGATAGGAAAAGCGTCGCCCGTGAGTTCCAACCGATCGAGGTCGAAAGGTTGGGCCATCAGCGCCCCGTCCCTAGTGAACAAAAGGTGACCGGTCGAAGCGTATTTCACCTCGGACCTGATGCCCGGCAACAGATGCCGCTCCCGAGAATCCAGTCTTCCAACGTATGCGCCCGTGATCGTTCGTAGAGCAGCGCGGTTAGTGACGCCCGTGGCCGCCACGTAAAGATAGTGTTGGCCATCCGGTAGGAAGTTCGGAAAAAGATGCCACTGTTCTTTGCCGTTTGCATCCAGCTCTGTTGCGGGGGCTGGCTGGCCACCAGTGGCCGAGATGCGGAAGAGCGGGGAGTCAGGCGGGTTAACCACTCCGATACGGTTCGTCCCGAGAAGAATCACTCCCGCGGGGCTCCATGTGCCGCTATACGAGTACATGGTTGGGAGATCTGCCAGCACCTGGGATGGCCCACCGGTCGCGGCGACCTTCTTGATTTTGCCTTCCGCAAAAAAGCCGATCCACTGGCTGTCCGGCGACCAGAAGATGAGCGATGTAGTCCCTTCCGTACT
>JAZFQE010000344.1:0-2977 GCA_036444955.1 Gemmatimonadales bacterium | reverse complement strand
TGACAGTGGAGGGTGACAGTCTCCGACTGCGCAACCTCATAGCGAGGTTCAGACCGGAGGATCCCAACAGAATCCTCTTTCTCGCGCATTGGGATACGCGGCCGCTGGCCGACGCGAGCCTGAACATAGGGCAGCAGATGCTCCCAGTGCCGGGAGCTAACGATGGTGCTTCGGGTGTGGCAATCCTGCTGGGTATTGCGGATGCACTGCGAGCTAATCCGCCCACGGTTGGGGTCGACTTACTTTTTGTCGATGGCGAGGATTATGGAGACTTTTCAGAAGAGGCGGGGGCGGGGGCGGATGTACTGATCGGATCGCGACACTTCGCCGCCAATCTGCCTCCCGATTATGAACCACTGTTTGGCGTACTGTTCGATCTGGTAGGGGATAGTGACCTCCAGATCTACCAAGAGGGATACTCGATAAATGGGGCGCCTGAAGTGGTTGCCAGAGTTTGGCGCGCCGCGGCAGATGCCGGCTACAGACGAATTTTCGTTTCGTCGGTTCGCCACACGATCCTAGACGACCACGTACCTCTGCTTGAAGCCGGGCTTAGAGTGGTTAACGTGATCGATTTCGACTACCCGTTTTGGCACACGACGGAGGACACAGTCGATAAGGTTAGTTGGGAGAGCCTCCAGATCGTCGGCGACGTCGCAATGTTGTTGATTCGACAGTGACGGCCGGGCGCGTGCAAGATTAGCTCAGCGTCAAAAAGATACCCCTTCAGTTTGCAAACGGCGCCATTGTGCGTCATGCATGCGCGGGATGAGAAACGGGCTGCAGGGCTGCTCCTGGTTCTTGGAACGCTAGGTCTCCTGGCCCGGATCTTGGCGGCGCCCAGCGCCGCTCCGGGTGAGATTGGGTTCAACCCCGACCCCGCCCCTCATGCCCGCCCCCGACTCGATTCCGTAAGGGCTCTCGCCACTCGTCTGGCTCGACCGTTGGCACCAGGCGAGCGCATCGACGTTGACCGCGCACCGGCGCTTGAGCTCACGCGACTCCCACGCATCGGTACTGCGCTGGCAACCAGGATAGTTGCATATCGCGACGAGAACGGCCCGTTTGGGTCGTTGGAGGCCCTAAGGGAGGTGCCCGGCATCGGGCCGGGCTTGACCGAATCGGTGCGACCCCACGTTCAATTCAATTCGCGCGGAATGCGGCCTAGATCACAGCGACGTCCCGCAGAATCCATAAGTATTAATGCCGCCGGGGAGGAGGAGTTGCGTTCGCTGCCCGGCATCGGGCCCGTGCGTGCGCGAGCTATATTGGAGTATCGCAGGACGCATGGTAACTTTAACAACATCAATGAATTGGAGCATATCCCCGGTATCGGGTCGGCGACCGTGGCCCGGCTCCGGGACAGGGTCAGAATACCTTGACACCTCCATGAGGCCCCGTAGCTTAACGAATTGATTGGTGGTAGGTATTTGTAGCGTGCTTCACCTCTTTCCGAGAGGTCTATGGCAACTGTAACTGCTGGTGGGGTGAGACTAGGGGACCTGCTTGTGCGAGAGGGTCTCATTACGAAGAAACAACTCAACGAGGGCCTCACTGAGCAAAAAACCAGCGGGGCACGGCTGGGTTATTGCCTCGTTAAGATGGGGCTGATCCAGGAAATCGAGATCACGAAGATGCTGGCGAAGCAGTACCGCATGCCGGCTGTCGATCTGACTCGCTTCGAGGTCGATCCAGCGGTAATCAAGTTGGTTCGAGCTGACGTTGCCGTAAAAAACATGGTCTTGCCACTGAAAAGAGAGGGCCGAACTCTCACGATCGCCATGGCCGACCCGTCGGACGTCGCGACTATTGACGATCTCAAGTTCATGACGCGGTATGACATCTTCCCGGTAATAGCAGGGGAGTTTACGCTCAAAGAACAAATCGAAAAATACTACGAGCAGACCGAGGCCCAGCTCGATTCGCTTCTCAAGGACATCGAAGCTGGTGAGGAACTCGAGATTGTGGAGGAAGAGGAGGAAGAACAGGGTCCGGTCAACCGTGCCGACGACGCGCCGGTTGTAAAGCTCATCAACGCGATACTGACGGAGGCGGTCAGGCGTGGCGTGAGCGATGTCCATCTCGAGCCGTTCGAGCACGAAATCCGCATCCGCTACCGGCTTGACGGGTCACTCCAGGAAGTCATGAAACCTCCCGTGAAGCTCAAGGCAGCCCTGACTTCCAGAATCAAGATCATGTCAAACCTCAACATCGCCGAAAAGCGCCTACCGCAAGATGGCCGTATCAAGCTCAAGATGGGTAAACGCGTGATTGATTTCCGCGTCTCCACGCTGCCCGTCATCTTCGGGGAGAAGATCGTCCTCCGTATTCTCGACAAAGGCAACCTCACGCTGGATCTGAAAACGTTTGGGTTTGAGCCCAAGGCGGAGCAGGATCTGCTTGAGGCGATTGCCATGCCGTTCGGGATGGTGCTCGTGACTGGTCCAACAGGATCGGGCAAAACAACGACGTTGTATTCGTGCCTGTCACAGGTGAACAACGAAGATGTGAACATCATGACGGCGGAGGATCCGGTCGAATATAACATCCACGGCATTAACCAGGTGTTGGTCCGCACCGACATCGGTATGACGTTTAGCGCGGCCTTGAGGGCATTTCTGCGGCAGGACCCCAATATCATTATGGTCGGCGAGATCCGTGACATTGAGACGGGAGGTATCGCCATCAAGGCGGCTTTGACCGGTCACCTGGTACTCTCTACGCTGCACACGAACGATGCCCCCTCGACGATAACGCGCATGCTCGACATGGGACTCGAGCCGTTCAACGTAGCCAGCGCGGTGAACCTGATAGCTGCGCAGCGGCTGGTGCGTAGGATCTGCAGCGAGTGCAAGACCGAGAAGAAATACACAGCGGACGAGCTGAAGGCCGCAAGACTAAGTGCCGAGGATGCTAAGATCACGTTCTACGAAGGCGCCGGCTGCCATGCTTGCGGCGAAACCGGGTATAAGGGAAG
>JAZFQE010000343.1:0-5723 GCA_036444955.1 Gemmatimonadales bacterium | reverse complement strand
ACGTCGATTTCGGCATAGTATTCAGGTTCGAGCGTGATGTTGCTTGGGTCGAGGGCCAGGAGGGCTGCGCGTGATGCCGGGCTCAAGTTGAGGTCGGCCAGTTTTTCTTCATAGCTGCGCGCCGCAGGATGGTAAATCTGAAACAGCGTATCCCTACACAGGCGGGACCGGTCGCACGCGGGATCGTCCAGTGCGGCTGTGAGAGCCTCGAGCCACTCCTCGTGTGCCGAGTTTGCGGTTTCACCAAGGGTAATCTTGCGAAGGGGTCTGGAAACCATGGGCGGCAATAGCTAGGAATCGGGGTCCACAGCGCGTGTTCTCACCCGCGCGAGCTCTTCCTCGATGCGACTGAGCAGCGCTTGCCACTGATTGATCCGGGTCCCTTTGTATTCAATGGAAAACGGTTCGAGCAGACGGATCCCGTCTTCGTAGACATAGATCGCCGCAGCCGTCTCCCGCCTCCCAAGTTCATGCTGGTTCCAGATGGGTGAGAGTGGGATTATGGCCACCGGACGGAAAAAGCGGTTCTGACTAGTGATGGTCACTTCATCCGGGTCAAATCTCGCACTTACCTCGCGGCCGAAAAACGTCACGACGAAGATTCCGGGCTCGGCAAGCGCATAACTCCGCGACGCCTCGTCTATTGCTTCCTGGTGAGACTCGAGCAGGCGGTGAAGCGATCGGTACGTGTCCGGCGACAGCAGCCGGATGATCACCTCGTTGAGCGGATACATCTGGAGCGAAATGGCGGATGCCTCAAGCCGTATCGAGATGTTGTCTTGGCCCAACGTTCCGTGACCTGCGGGGGGCATGCCCGTGGTATCGGTGGGGCTCACCTGGGCGGCTACCCTAATGGGCAGTACCAGCAGAGCAATGAGCGTCGCCTTAGCCAGCAATCTTGTGGGTGCGTTCACGTTCGCGCTCCCTCAGCGAGAAACTCGTGTATGGAATCACGCAGCTCTTGGATACCCTCCTTCTTGGTAACACTGGTAATCAAGCACTGGTCTTGTGGCACTCCTAGGGATTCGACGATCGACTGAATTCTCCTATTGCGGTCTCCCTTGGCGATCTTGTCCGCCTTTGTCATAGTCACGATGACCGGTACGCTGGCGCTGATGATATATTCGGCCACCTCTAGATCATCGGGCGATGGCTCTCTGCGTATGTCGAGCAGCCAGACTGCGCCGGCTAGCGTCCTTCTGCTGGTAAGATATTCCCGGATGAGCTTTCGGAAACCTATGCGCTCCTTTTTCGATACTCTGGCGAAGCCGTAGCCCGGCAGATCAACCAGATAGTAGGCGGATTCCACGCGGTAGATGTTGCACATGCGTGTCTTGCCCGGCCACTTACTCCTGTGCGCGATGGACCTGCGTGCCAGCACCGCGTTGATGAGTGAGGACTTGCCGACGTTTGACCTGCCGACAAACGCTATTTCTGGCAATTTAGGTTGGAGGCCGAAGTCGGCCGTCGGAAAGCTGCCGACGAAGATTGCTTCGTTCAGGCTTCTTTTTTGGCTCGGGGGCGTTCTGTAACGAGGAGGGTCACGCTCCCCTCAGTCACACACTCCTTGGTGATCACTACCTCCCGCACATCGTCGCGGTCGGGGAGGTCGTACATGATGTCAGTCATGATCCCCTCCAGAATGGCCCTGAGTCCGCGCGCTCCGGTGCCTCGGTGAACGGCCTTCTGCGCCACGGCCCGCAACGCCCCCGGATCGAAAGTAAGTCCGACATTCTCGAGGTCGAACAACTTTGTGTACTGCTTGGTAAGTGCGTTCCTGGGTTCGAGCAGGATCCGCACCAGCGCGTCCTCATCCAGCGTTTCCAGGGCCGTGACAACCGGCAGGCGTCCTACGAGCTCGGGTATCAGACCGTAGCGCAGTAAGTCGTCGGGTTCGACGTCGAGGTAAGGGTTACGCTCGAGATCGGCGGCACGGCCGGATTCCATTTCTTCCCTGGTGAATCCTATCCGGCGCCGTCCCGTTCGGGTTTCAATGATCTTGTCGAGTCCATCGAACGCGCCGCCGCATATAAAGAGGATATTCTTGGTGTCTATCTGGATGTATTCCTGCTGCGGGTGCTTTCTTCCCCCTTGAGGGGGAACAGACGCAACGGTTCCCTCCAAGATCTTGAGCAGAGCTTGTTGCACACCCTCGCCGGAAACATCGCGCGTTATGCTGGGATTTTCACTCTTTCGTGCAACTTTGTCGATCTCGTCAATGTAGACGATCCCGTGCTCGCACTCTTCTACGTTGAAATCCCCAGCTTGCAATAGACGCACCAGGATGTTTTCAACGTCCTCGCCCACATATCCCGCTTCGGTTAATGTCGTCGCATCGGCAATGGTGAAGGGAACATCCAGCGTGCGGGCGAGTGTCTGCGCCAGCAGCGTCTTGCCGACCCCTGTCGGACCGATGAGCATGATATTGGATTTCTCGAGCTCAACGTCGTCGTGTCGCGCCGAGTGCGGGTTCATACGCTTGTAGTGGGTGTAAACGGCAACAGCTAGAGTCCGCTTGGCCGCTTCCTGGGCGATGACGTATTGGTCCAGGATATCTTTTAGTTCGGATGGCGTCGGTACCTGGGTAACGGCGTCCGCAACTTCGCGATCTTCATCTTCAGCCAGTATCTCGTTGCAGAGTGATATGCACTCATTGCAGATGTAGACCGACGGGCCGGATATGAATTTCCGAACCGAATCTTTCGATTTTCCGCAGAACGAGCACCGCAGGTGTTTTTCGCTAGCCATAAGCAGATAATAGCAAAACCGCCACTAGTATGTTCCCGGTTGGGCTCTCCGTCAAGAAGAACTGGCCTTTTTCTTGTCTCCGTCGAGATCGGCGTGACTCTGGATAACGTTGTCAATGATTCCGTACTCCATAGCTTCCTTGGCCGACATGAACCGGTCGCGATCCATGTCTCTCTCGATGTGCTCAATGTCTTGCTCCGTGTGCTTGGCGTACAGTTCATTGAGGAGACTGCGATGGTACAGGATCTCCCGCGCGGCGATTTCGACATCGGCAGCGCTGCCTGTCGCGCCTCCAGATGGCTGGTGCAGCATGATGCGGGCGTTGGGCAGAGCGGAACGCTTTCCTTTGGTACCGGCACAGAGCAGGAAAGAGGCCATGGACGCAGCCATCCCCATGCAGATCGTGTTAACAGGTGCCTTGAGAAACTCCATCGTATCGTAGATCGCCATGCCGCTGGAGATGATGCCACCCGGAGAGTTGATGTAAAGATAGATGTCACGCTCCGGGTTGTCGGATTCGAGGAAAAGAAGTTGCGCGATGATGATATTCGATACGTCGTCGTTGATCATAGCGCCGAGAAAAACGATGCGGTCCATCAGCAAGCGGGAAAAAATGTCGTAGGTGCGCTCGCCGCGGCTCGACCGCTCGATTATGTAGGGGGGGTAGAGTGTCGACATCATTAGGTCCTCAGTTTGCTAATCATTAGTAATATACACGTCAGAATAATATATAGGCCGGACGCTACTCGTTGATAACGGTGTTGTTAGAGATCAGATGTTCGAAGATCTTCCGCTCCGTTATCCCGCGCTCCAACTCCTTCAGCCGATTGGCTTTCTGCAGCGATCGGTAAATTTTCCCGGGCTCAGTGTCTCTTGACCGGGCGATCTCCTCAATTTTTTCGTCTATCTCCGCTTCCGTTGCCGTCAATTTTTCGTGCTCTTCCAAGTGATCCAGCACCAGATCCCGTTTCACCTGCTCTTCAGCCAAGGGGAGAAACTCCTTGGCGAAATTTTCGAACTGATCTTCCGCTATCTCGTAGGCTCCGGCGAACGCCCCTAACATCCGCCGCACGAGCGGTGCTGGCGCGCCGACATTGTTGGCGGACACGATCTGGGTCATTAGTTCTTTGCGCACAGCCGCGTCGGCCTCCCGGTTGGCTGCTGCTTCGAGATCTTGCCGAATCGCCCGCTTCAGATCCTCCAACGTATCGAAGTCACCCACCTCACCGGCAAAGTCATCGGTCAGCTCAGGCAGGTTCTGTCTCTTAACCTCGTGCAGTTCGATCCTGACGGCACGGCTCTGAGAGCGCTTTGTTTCGTCTGCAAAGTCATCGGGGAATTTGACAGTTGTATCGCGGTTCTCGCTCGGCATCATGGACTTGATGCGATCCTCGACGTCGGGAATGGCCTGCCCGGAGCCGAGCACGAACTGGACCGGTTTCCCCTCGGGGTAGTCATCCGACCCTTCTTCGCGGACGCGTAGAGTCGCCTGCACGAGATCGCCCGCTACGGGTTTTTCCGATTCGAGCGGCGTCCATGGAGCCTTTTGCTGTCTGAGCGACTCAAGCTGCTCCGCAACCATGGTGTCGGTTATTTTGGCGAGCTTCCGCGTGACCTTGAAGCCTGCAACACGGTTGAGCTTGAGTTTCGGTTTTACCTCGACTAGCAGCTCGAAGGTTACGGGAGATTCGGCTTCGAACTTGAGGTCTTTAACGCGCGGGTCGGTCAGAGGTTTGAAGTCTTCCTGCGCTAGAGCCGCCTTCCAGCTGTCGCCGATGAGGTCCTGTAGCGTTGCCTCCCGGATGCGCTCCTGAAACTTCTTCTTGATTACTTGCAAGGGGACTTTCCCCTTCCGGAAGCCGGGTAGCTTGGCCTTCTTGGCATAACGGGATACAGCTCGTGTCTCCGCGGCCTTAACCAGCTCGGTTGGGATCTCGACCTTGAGGCTGGTCTCGCCGGGGTCCTCTCGCACCTTGGTTATCCGGATAGATGGGCTCATTCTACCGCGTTCACGTTAGGGGCTGCTTCCTCCCATCTTGCGCTCCGGGTTCTCAAAAACCAAAGCCCCGGACGATCAAGCCCGAAGCTGTCATGCGACCGGAGGGACTCGAACCCTCATGAGTTTCCTCACAGGATCCTAAATCCTGCGCGTCTGCCAGTTCCGCCACGGTCGCTCGTGACGCGCCGCCGACCGTCTTTGGCGGTCGGCGCGCTGACTCGCTACCGGCCGAGTCGCACCGCTCGCAAAAGCTCGCGGATGCGGTCCGCCACGGTTGCGGGGTGCGGGGTAGGGAATCTAACGTCTAAGTGCCTGGAATCCCAGGTTTTACGGGGGGAAGTGGTGTCAGGGAATTCGGCGCAATATGTGCCGATGTGGGATTTTCCGGTACAACACGACCACCATCGGCGACGACGAGACGCCGGCATCGGCCGGTGACGTTCCTGTGTCGTAGCTCCTGGAAAGGGGTGCCCCGATTTCACAGTTGCGTACGGCCGCCGGTCCAGATCCTAGCGGCTGCTCGCTCTCCAAACGTTACGAGGAAGTGCACGCACACAACGTGACGTCACGAGCACGGCAGTAACCCGGTCGCTGGCGGAAGATGCCCGAGGTGAGAGTCGTCAGGTAGCGAGGGCTAGGCTGGCCCGTAGATTAGACCCTACTAGGCTTCAGTTGGCCCAGCGATGAGTTGTGACAACTCGTGCTAACGGCGTCCAGTCTCGCGCCAGCGCGCTACGCCGTTCCGAATGACCGCACTTCAAGCCAACTCTTGATTTCAGCCTTATGTTAGCCGGGTCCCCTGAACTGTCATGTTTCGAGAAAGCGTTAAAGGTTGTTGAAGATTCTGATGAGCGTCGTCTTCTACCCCCGGGGTGGCAGCGCACATGTAGCGCGCTACCTGTCACGGGCCTTGATCGACGCCGGTCACCAGGTCCACCTCGTGACCGGTTCGTTGAACGACGGGGATCCGGAGCAC
>JAZFQE010000342.1:0-3475 GCA_036444955.1 Gemmatimonadales bacterium | reverse complement strand
TGCGGCCGCTTTCACAACGCAACTTATGTTTCGCTGCATTACGCGGTATTACCCGGCCGTTGGACCGGCTATCCCCCACCGTAGGACAGGTTGCTCACGTGTTACGCACCCGTTCGCCACTAGGCCTCCAAAGTGCAAGCACCTCGGAAAACCTCGTACGACTTGCATGTGTTAAGCACGCCGCCAGCGTTCGTCCTGAGCCAGGATCAAACTCTCCAAAGAGTTCAATATGCTAAGCTCTTCCGAACGACTTGCGTCTTCAGAATCACAAAATCAACAGAATACTTTCCCTCGCACCAAGCGTCTGTCACGCTCAGTGCTGAATAACGGGACCGCACTCGTCTCGAAATCCCAAACCATATCGATTTTCAAAGAACAATGAACCCCGCACCGGATCGGGCGGAGCAACGAATTCTAGAGGGGCGCGTGCCACAAGTCAAGAGCTTGCTATAGCGACACTTGCGGCGCGCAGGATGAGCAATCGGTGCGACCAAAAGTGTACCGTGACTTTCGCCACGCGTCCGCACCTTGGGCAGGAAACTGTCGCGCCCATGAAAGGCACACTGGAGCAGCAGGACCCGGCAATCAGCCACAACCTGTGCTCAGTTCAGGCGGGATCTCGAGCTATCATGGCGGTTTAATGATTTATATTGATGTCATGCAGGCAACCACGCTGCGACCGACTACGGCAACACGCTCGGCTGAGACCGGACCAATAGCCGAGGTATAGACGCGAATGGCTGCAACGGCGGCGACACAAAGCCGCGAAACGCTCGATTCGGCAACCATCAGGTTCGCCGGAGATTCCGGCGATGGGATGCAGCTTACCGGTTCCCAGTTCACCATTTCGACCGCCCTCTACGGGAACGACCTCGCCACTTTCCCGGACTACCCGGCGGAGATACGAGCGCCCGCCGGAACCACGTATGGAGTGTCGTCATTCCAGATCAATTTTGGATCTCAGGACATCCTGACCCCAGGGGATGCGCCTGACGTACTCGTGGCTATGAACCCGGCTGCTTTGAAAGTGAACATCCAGGATCTCCGGGATGGTGGAATCGTCATAGCAGACTCCGGCGCCTTCACACAGCGGAACCTGCGGAAAGCGGGCTACGAAGCGGATCCGCTCGAGGACGACACACTGGCGCCCTACCGTCTGCTAAAGCTCGATATGTCTAAGCTCACGCTCGAGAGCGTGAAACAATTCGGTTTGTCGCAGAAAGAGGGTCTTCGCGCCCGCAACTTTTGGACGCTGGGCTTGCTGATCTGGATGTTCGAGCGAAACCGAGATCCCATCATCGAGTGGCTGTCGCAGAAGTTCGCGGAGCGTCCCGAGTTGGCAAACTCGAACATCGCGGCTCTCAACGCTGGCCATGCGTTCGGCGAAACCGCGGAGCTACCGAGCGACTTCGCCTCCTATATTGTTCCGCGGGCCGACGTCGAACCGGGTCTCTACCGCACCATCACCGGTACGGAGGCACTGGGCCTTGGATTGATCGCGGGAACGCAAGCCGCCGGTGTGAAAATGGTTTTTGCCTCGTATCCGATAACGCCCGCATCCCCCTTGCTCCACTTCCTGGCCGCAGTGAAACATCTTGGCGTGATCACCTTTCAGGCTGAGGACGAGATCGCAGCGGTATGCGCCGCTATCGGTGCCTCTTACGCGGGCGCCCTTGGCATAACGTCGAGTTCCGGGCCGGGCATAGCGCTCAAGACCGAAGGCATCGCCTTGGCCATCGGAACAGAGTTGCCGCTTGTGATTGTGAGCTCGCAGCGGTCCGGACCCTCCACGGGCATGCCTACCAAGAGCGAACAAGGGGATCTGTTCCAGGCCATGTACGGTCGCCACTCCGACGCGCTGATCCCGGTATTGGCTGCGGCTACACCTGCAGACTGCTTCGAAGTCGGGATGGAGGCGGTCAGGCTCACGACAAAGTATATGACACCCGTAATGCTGCTCACCGACGGCTACCTCTCGAGTGCAGCGGAACCCTGGCGGATTCCTGATGCCGCTGGTTTGCCGACGTTCCCGGTGGAGTTCCGCACAGAGGTCGAAGGTTTTCATCCGTATTGCAGGGACGAGGAAACGCTTGCGAGGCCGTGGGCGTTGCCGGGCACTCCAGGGTTGGAGCACCGCATCGGGGGCCTCGAGAGTGACCATGACACAGGACACATCTCGTACGATGCGGCGAACCATTTCAAGATGACGAAAGTACGAGCGGAGAAAGTCGCGCGGATTGCAAACGATATTCCCAGCCAGAGAGTTGCTCTGGGAGATGAAGGCGGGTCGCTGGCCCTCGTCGGTTGGGGTTCTACTTACGGGTCTGTAAGACAGGCGGTGCAACTGGCGCGCGACGACGGCCTAGACGTGTCGCATATCCACCTGCGATACCTCAATCCGTTCCCGCCTAACCTCGGTTCGCTGCTGGAAAGCTACGACCGAATCCTCGTCCCAGAGTTGAACTTGGGACAGCTGCGGACCGTTCTGCAGAGCAAATACTTGATCCAGATGGAGGGATTTAACCGGGTTACCGGTCAGCCGTTCAAAGTAAGAGAGGTACTGGAGGCCATCAGATCCGTGCTGGAGAACTGAGGCAATGACGGACGTGGCAACGGACCAACAACTCACCGCGAAGGATTTTGCTTCCGATCAGGAAGTGCGCTGGTGCCCCGGTTGCGGCGATTACGCGATCCTCAAGTCAGTTCAGCGAGTGATGCCCGAGCTGGGCGTTCCCAAAGAGAACATCGTGTTCGTGTCCGGCATCGGCTGCGCATCCCGGTTCCCGTACTACCTATCCACTTACGGTTTTCACACAATACACGGACGGGGACCGGCAATAGCGACCGGGATCAAGCTTGCGAACCCAAACTTAGACGTGTGGTTGGTGACCGGAGATGGCGACGCCCTCAGCATCGGTGGGAACCACCTAGTTCACGTTCTGAGACGCAACGTGAACATGCAGATACTATTGTTCAACAACGAGATCTATGGTTTGACCAAAGGACAGTACTCCCCTACGTCGCACGTCGGTACCAAGTCACCGTCAACGCCACAGGGTTCGATAGACACACCGCTTTCCGCCTGCGCTCTAGCGCTAGGGGCTGGAGCCCGCTTCATTGCGCGCGCCGTCGACACGGCGAAGTACCTTTCCGATCTGCTCAAGGAGGCGCATAGCTACAGCGGCACGTCGTTTGTAGAGATTTTCCAAAACTGCCTCGTCTTCAACGACGGCGTGTTCAATCATTTTACCGACCGTAGCGTTGCCCCCGACAAGCAAGTGTTCGTTGAGCACGGCAAGCCACTGCTGTTCGGAGCGGAGCAGAAGCTTGGGATCCGCCTGAAGCCCGATGCGCTCGAATTGGAGGTTGTAAGGTTGGGCGAAAATGGAATAACTGAACAAGATATTCTGCACCACGACGAGACAAACAAGACTCTCGCCTCAGTGTTGATCGGGATGGAGGCTCCCCAATTCCC
>JAZFQE010000341.1:0-2724 GCA_036444955.1 Gemmatimonadales bacterium | reverse complement strand
GGTCAGTCCGAACAGGGAATTGTCATAAACAAGGGCGACACTCCCCTGGGCCTGGTTGACCTGATCGAAGCTTCCTAGGTCGATCGTCGTCTTGCCGACGAGTTCGCCGAACTGATTGAAGAACCGCTCTTCCAATTCCTGGGTGAAGCTGACGTTACGGAACCCCAGGGAGAACTCAACCCGGCGCTGCCGGTTGAACGCGTATGAGGTGAAACCTCTCAAGTCCCGGTTCGTCTGCCGGGATCGGACAAACCGCTCTACTTGCAGCAGCTGCCCAGTGACGGAATCCACTTCGAGAGTTGGGAAAAGGAAGAAGCCCGTTTGAAACACGTTTTGTTGGACCAAACCGCCGCGGTTCCACCTATTCCTCCGGTTTTCGTAAGCCACTGCGGCGGAGATGTCTTTGAATGATCCGTTGATCTGGAAGGCGGTGGCCAGATTCCTCGTGCCAAGCATGTCGCTCCAAAACAGAGCGGCACCGCCGCCTATGAACGTGCCAAACCGGTCCGACCCGGCAACCAGGTATGGCTGCGCCACGTAATCGAGCGAGAGTCTTGGGGAATACGGCTCGTTGGCGAAACCCGACTGGTCAGCGAGCCCGGTCGTCGGGTCCTCCAGCAGAGCCACTACATCGTCAGTGACGCGATCGTCGGGTGGCAGCGTGGCGACTCGTTCCACCGTGAACTTATCGTGCGGCGCTGCACCAAGAAGTATCTCGGGCGAATCCGTTGCGTAAATGTTGTACGCGTTGTCCTCGTACACGCTGAACGTCATGCGGCCCGAAGACTGCGCGATGGACATGGCGGGGCTCAGCTTGGTAATTCCCGTGATGCCGGTAATGACGTTTGTGATCTGGAAGATTTCCCGCGTGTCCAGATTCGCGCGGTAGATGTTCGATATGCCGTCGCGATCGGAGATAAAGAAGATCTCGCTTCCGTCCGGTGACCACTGCGGATTGACGTTCTTTCCAGTCTCGAAAGAGGGCAGCTCCCGAATGAACCCCGTGGACGGGTCCAGGATGCCGAGACGGTCGTTGCTCAGCCTGAGCGTGACGCTGTCGCTGCCGAACCGGTCAGTCGAAAAGGCAATCCTGCTGCCGTCGGGCGACCACGCGGGCTGGAGGTCCGCGAAGATGTCGTTCGTCAGTCGGGCGAGGCTTTCTCGTTCCAGATCGTAAACGAAGATGTCAAGGAAGCCGCCTACCAAAGCCGAAAACGCTATGGATTTCCCGTCGGGCGACCAGGAGGGGTTGAATATCTCTCCGAGGTCGGGGAATTCTATTTCGTTCACTACGTCGCCGGACTCCGTATCCATGATCGTGAGGACCGGATTGCCCTCGTGAACGGCGCCGAGCGCGAACAGTTCCCCGTCGGGCGACCAGGTTCCGGCCGAGGCTATGAACTGCAGGCTCTCGAGGTGTGGATCTACCGATGTTCTGGTGAGCCTTCTAATGATCTCGCCGGACTCGGCGTCGGCGATGTACAGCTCGATCGAGAAGAGGTCCCTCTCCGAGAGGTACGCGATCTTGCTTCCGTCGGGGCTAATTGACGGTGCCAGATTGATGTTTCCCGAACCCGTCTCACCCGACAAAATCAGATCCCCGTACGCTGCAGCCGAGTCGGTCTGCTCGATGACCCATTCGTAGTTTTGTCGGACGGCCGCGTGCCAACGGTCCGACAGTGTGTTGACTCCGTTTCCAATCACCTTGTACATCGCCTGATAGGGGTCCCTGGACGTGCGCGAGGCCTTGAGAATTCGACCGACGACCTCATCGCCATACCAGCCTGCCAGGAACGACCAGAGGGCCTGTCCGTAGCGGTAGGGGAAGTAGCGCGGGTTCCCAAGCTGCTCCACGGTCGGAAGCGTGTGCAATGTTGCATCGCGCATCCACATGGACGTGTGTGGGTCAACGGGGCCCACCGAGAGGTATTCTGCCATCCCTTCGATGAACCAAAGCGGCATTGCCAGAGCAGAGGGTATGCCGTTGGTCAAGCCAACAGTCCCCGAACCCGTGATGTCGAACTGGAACGCATGTACCAGCTCGTGTCCGAGCACGTGGTCTGTTTCCCTGAGGGGACCCTGGAACGGGAGGACTATCCTCCGTTTGAAGACCTCGGTGACACCGCCCGTGCCTTCCCCGATACGTCCCAAGATCGCGTTGGTCTGCTCGAAGTGCGGGTGACTGGCGTACAGGATAATAGGCTGACGGCCTCTCAGCTCGTGATCTAGCAGCCGCGAAATCCGCGCGTACCACCGCTCGGCCATCCGGCCAGCAAGCCGCGCCGCGCCCTCTTCCTCTTGGTAGTAATAGATGTCGAAGTGCTCGGTCTCCAGGATCTGGAAATCGAAGTTCTCGTACTGGACCTTGTTCCTACCGAAGTACTGCGCCTGAGCTGCCTGGGGGAGTGCGGCTCCCGCAAGGAGTGTAGTGAAAATCGCTAAATGCCGTAGCCGAATCATAAGCCTCATTCAATTCTGTTCCGAAAACCTTGCCGCGTCTGGGCGAGAATGCTCCACCGGCGCCCCAAGAGTCGGACTCAGCTTAATCTAAACAGTAAGACAGTCCAACCTTTACTTTGTTAAGACGCTGGAACCTATTGAATTGTTCCTGGATGATGAGGACTGCGCCGCGAAATCCAAATTTGGGAGGTTAACCGCCCGAGTTCGGTGAAGTGGCCTACTTGAAACCGCATACTGCCGTCAGGGAGGCGATAGCCGTCCTGG
>JAZFQE010000340.1:0-13286 GCA_036444955.1 Gemmatimonadales bacterium | reverse complement strand
CGTCAGCGTCCGCCGAATGCCTCCGGCAGCGTTGGTTACGATGAGAGTTTCAATACCGATCTCGGCGAACACCCGGACGGGCAGCACTACAGTCCTAGGTTCATGGCCTTCGTATAAGTGGAAGCGTCCACACTGGAGGAGAACAGTTACTCCCTCCAGTTTGCCACAGATGAGTTCTCCTGCATGGCCCGCCACGTCGACATTCGGGAAACCGGGGATCTCCTCGTATGAGATCGTGAGGGAGTCTTCGACGGCATGCGCCAGTTGGCCGAGTCCCGAGCCGAGGACGATAGCGACGTTGGGGCTGCGCTCGTCGAGCTGCTGACGCAGGTAGTCTGAAGCTTCGGCAATCGTGTCAGTCCGGAGTGTCTTCTCGGTCATATCAACATGCCCGCGAGCGACGCACTCATGAATGCAGCCAGGTTTCCTCCGATCATAGCCTTGAGTCCCAAGGGCGAGAGGTCGCCCCGCCGGCGCGGTGCGATGCCTCCAATGCCTCCAATCTGAATCGCGATGCTGGAGAAGTTTGCGAAGCCCAGTAACGCGTATGTGGCGATCACCGCCCCTCTTGGTGAGAGAACTTCTCCGCCCTGCAGGGTGCCGGCGAGCTGTAGATAGGCAACGAACTCGTTCACCACGACCTTCACACCGATGAGCGATCCGACTGTGTCGGCGTCGGCCCAGGGCACACCCATCAGGAAGGCAAGCGGAGAAAGCACCCAGCCGAATATCATCTCGAGGGATAGGTTGGGATTGCCCAGGATCTCGCCCGCGAACCCTACGCCGAAGTTGATCATGCTGATCAGAGCGATGAAGGCCAGGAGCATGGCGCCAACATTGAGCGCCAGCTGAAGACCTTGCGCAGCTCCGGAGGCGGCCGCTTCGATCACGTTGGCGTCGGTGCGTTCAACCTTGATCGCCAGAGAATCTTGGGTTTCCGGTGTGCTCGCTTCGGGAACAAGCAACTTCGATATTAGCAGCGCTGCGGGGGCATTCATCACCGCGGCCGTAAGCAGGTGTCCTGCAATATCTGGAAAGTACGGTGACAGCATGCCCACGTACGCCGCCATAACACCACCTGCAATGGTCGCCATTCCGCCCACCATTACCGTATTGAGCTCTGACAGCGTCATTCGGTCGACGAACGGTTTGATGAGCAGCGGAGCCTCTGTCTGTCCCACGAAGATGTTGCCCGCCACCGACAAAGATTCGGCTCCCGAAGTGCGCATAGTGCGTTGCATTACCCACGCTATTCCCTTCACGACCCGCTGCATCACGCCGAGGTAGTAGAGAACCGACATCAGCGAGGCGAAGAAGATGATCGTGGGTAACACGGTGAACGCAAAGAAGGCGCCTGTATTGGCCCACATCTCTGTGCTTGTAAGGGGCGCCATGTTCTCCGGCGAGCCCGTGGGAATACCGACCGGTACGTTGTTCTTTACCAGGTTTCCGAAAATGAACTGCGCTCCGGTCTCGGTAAATCCCAGTAAACGTGCAAAGACGACATTGGCACCGTTGAAGAGGGCACGGCCCACTGCAGTCTTGAGCACGATGAATCCGAAAGTTGCCTGCAGTCCAACGCCGACGGCTATGAGTTTCCAATTTACTTTGCGTCGGTCGCTGGACAGTGCCCACGCAATGGCGATCATTACGGCGATGCCCACGATGCCCATTAATCGCTGGGCGAAGGGTGTGTTAAGGCCTTCTCGCGCGGCGCTGAGCTGATCTGCGGCGCTTTGCAGCTCCACCAGTCCGATCATGCTATCTCCTCGAGTTCTTTTTCGATTCGGGCCACGAGCGCAGCTTTGGGCGCATCCGGCAGGAAGGCACTTCTGAAAGAGTTGAGAATTAGTTGGTCAATCTCTTGCCTGGTAAAACCAAGGTTCTGGTGCGCTGTCCAGTATTCGTCCGTGAGAGTGATATTGTCCATCAGCCGATTGTCGGTGTTCACAGTTACGACGCACCCTTCATCGAAGTAGTGCCGTAAGGGGTGACTGGCTACGTTGGGAACCGCGTTCGTATGAACGTTAGAGGTCAGACACACCTCGAGGGGGATCTCATTTGCCCTGACGTAGCTCTCCAGCTTTGGGTCTTCCTGCACGCGAGTTCCGTGACCAATGCGTTGCGCGCCGCAATCGTTGAGCGCCTGCCAGACGGAGTCGGGACCCCATCCCTCGCCTGCGTGGCACGTCAGCGCGAGGCCGTTAGTCAGCGCGTATTCAAACGCCTCAGCGTGTTCCTTGGCAGGGTGCCCGAATTCTGCGCCGGCTAGATCGAAAGCGACGACGCCCTCCGTTCGATAATCGACCGCAACCTTAGCGAGATCGAGCGAGACGGCAGGTGGCAGTGTGCGCAGGCCACTGATGATTATTCCCACGTTAGTGTCGGTTTCTGCTTGAGCGCGCCTGATCCCTTCCAGCGGCGCCTCAATGGCCTGGGTGAGTGACAGACTTGGTGTGTGCAGGGCCGGGCAATAACGAACCTCCACGTAGCGTGTGTTGTCTGCCGCAGCGTCGATCACGAATTCATATGCTATGCGCTCCATCGCGTCCCATGACTGCATCACCGAGAGCGTGATCTCGAACCCCTCCAGATACTCCTCCAGACTCTTTGCGTGCCGCACGCACATCGCTTCTGCAAGCGACTCGGCATCGTCGGCTGGCAGTGACACCCCGAACTGCGGAGCCAGCTCGATCATTGTCTGTGGGCGAAGGCAGCCGTCCAGGTGAACGTGCAATTCGGCCTTGGGGAGTCTTTTTATGAGCTCGCGAGTAATCTCCAAAGCCTTAATCGCTTGCCGGTTTCTTGCGTGCGCTAACGACTACACGCATGATCGTTCCCGTATCCACTGTGGCTCGCACATCGATCCTCCGTCCCACGCCGTCTGTGACATAAGCCTCTCCGCTCTCAAGTGCGGCGGGAAGATTTGAGTCGAACTTCGTAACCGCGTCCAATGCGGTGGAGTTCTTGCCGACCTCTATCGGCTGTTCGTTGACGAAGACGGTGAGGGTGAACATTAGTCGATCAGGAAACGCTGAGATCGAGAAGCCTGAACGGGCTGAGGTAGCCTTCCCAAGTAGGCAGCCAGGCTCTCGGAGAGCGAAACGCCAACCGGGTCGGTAGGGCTTCCGGCGAAGAACGGCAGCTCATAATTGGGATCGGTGAAGATGTCGGGTACGGCAATCGTGTAGCTTTGATTGTCGCTTATCCGTTCTCCGTCGGGAAATGACAGTCGCTTTACACGCCGCCCGACCGGATCGGTTGGATCGTACCTCACCTCTAGGCCGGAAAGCTGACCGAGAGGTGCTTCACCGATGAGCAGTCGTTCGATGACCTGCCGCAGCACCACTCCGGTTACGCGAACTCTCACTATCTCAGACTCGAGTGACAGGACGCGAATCACGTCGCCGTATGTCACGCGCCCACCCGGCAGCCCATCAAGGATTTCGGTATTCGGTACGATCGCCACACGAGTCCGCGCAGTGTTTCGTGCCGCGTCCGCGACAAGTCTTCCCAGGGGATATTCACCGCCGTGCTTTTGGAGTGGCGCCCGGAGAGTTGCAACTTCACGGTCCAAGACTTCGGCCACGGCGTCTGAATGGCGGGAAACCACTGCGGCGACGAGTGAGTCAGGAATTATGCTGTCGACCCATGTAGTCTGAAACTGAGCGGAAACTCTCAACGATCCATCACGCCGTCGTCTGAAATCCACTACTCCCAATCGTGATCCGCCCGCTCCAGAGGCAACGACTCGAATACCGTTGATAATCGTATCAATAGGCGGATCCCCACGTCCGAGCAGGAGATCTACACTCGACGATTGAAGCGTATTTGCGAGCTCGAATATCTCACCTTCGCAACCAGAGCTTCCGCACGATGTCGTACCGCTTGTCAGGACAACAATGTAATCCGGCCGTTCGGCTCTAATGGCTGGTAGCACCTGGTTGATAGATGCCACCGCATTCGTAGTGAAGAAGTGACCTCTGCTGGGAACGGTATTTCGCGCACCGAGAGTGAGGCCGACGATCGAAATCCGCGTCCCGGCCTCCTCGAACGTAGTCCATGGGCGTGACCACTCGGCCTGTGTTTGCGTGTCCTGATTGTACGCGTTCGCCGATAGCAAGTCGTAGTTAGCCTGGGCACTCCGGATTAGCAGGGTGTCACGATTCCAGCGGAGATCTACAGTGCTTACGGCCGATGCATCCAGACTCATGGCGTTGAGCGCGTCCACTGGTGCGCTACCAAAGGTCAAATCCGAGATCTGATTTCCCTGCAGGCTGCCACCAGCATTCAGTCGCAGAGTAGCACACTGGCATTCATCCTCGAGTTGGTCCATCCATCCCTTGATCGCCGCTGCACCGCCGACCTCGTGGTCGTCGGCCCACGCGGCGCTAACAGGCTGTAGTCCTCTCTCAAATCCTCCCAACACCAGGAGACGCAGCTCTGTTAACTCAGTTGGCTCCGCTGCGCCGAAAGCTTCTCGCACTGCGACGGCGGCGTCAGGCGGTACTATGCGCCACGAGTCGCGATAGTATTCGTCGGCACTCAGCACTCCCGCCGATCTAGCGGCCTGGATCAGCAGTTCGCGAATGTTTTGGTTCCGGTCGTACACGACGGGGAGCCGAGCAATCATCGCGAAGCCACCGCCGCCCTCCTGGCGATAGCTGTTGAGCGCGAGTGTGAATGTGTGCGACGGTGTAACCGGCCGTCCCTGGAATGTGAGCTCCCGTATGCGGTGGCCGACTGGCGCCGCGAGGTCGATAGTGTAGTCCACCCCACTCACGATGTCGTAGTTGTATCCCGGAATGTTTGGATCGATGATCGGAGAGCCTGGCTCGTAATTCCGGAAGTAGGCGGCAGATTGCTCGAGATACTGCTTTAGCGATGCTCCGTCTATGAGCACCGCTCTAAGCGTGTTTTCATACGGATATATACCAGCGATGTCGCGCAGGAGCGCTGCGTCGGGTCCGAAGCTCACGGAAGGGTTGAACGCCGACGTTGACGAAAGCTGAGCTCCGGTGACGCGCCGCTGCACTTCATTCACGAAATCGATGATCGGGGTGTCTTGGGCTCGCGCAAGCTGACCGCTCCAGTCGCCCCTGAGCCCCGCCAGCGGAGCGCCAACCCATCGTCTCGTAGCGTCATGACTACGTCTCATGCTGCGGGTGAGCTGGGGTTCTGGATCGATGTTCGCTAACCGTATCTGTTCGCCGCGAACTGAGATGGTTGTCGTTCCCGCACTATCGATCACTGTCACATAAGCTAAAGCAAGGCTCCTCGCCCAAGCTTCCGGCTGCACAAAGTGGACGCCGTTGACTACCGAGTCTCTCATAACTCGATGCGTGTGGCCTACGACTACGAGGTCCGGCTTGACGCTCAGCGACGCAAAACGCGCGGCAACGTTTTCAGCTCCTACCTGCGCTTCACTATACGACGATGGTTCGTCCATCCCACTGTGGATCACAACCACCTTCACCGTTGCGCCAGCGCTTTCCATTGCCCGCAAAACGTCCTCCGCCTGGGACATTATTGAACGAACCTCGAGACGGTCGGAGAGGTTGGCGCGGTCCCAGATCATCGAGCCGGGTGTGGTGAACCCCGCTATTGCAACCCTTGCGGGTCCCCGGTGCACCATGGTGTAGGCTCGATACGCGCGCGTCCCGTTCACTGCATCGAATACGTTAGCCGCGAGCACTGGGAAGTTGGCTTCCTGCAGTACGTTGTTGAGATACGGGACTCCGAAGTTGAACTCGTGATTGCCTAGGGTAATCGCGTCATACCTCATCCCGTTGAGAGCATCGATTATAGGATTGATTCCCGATGCCTGGGCCGTGGCGTGGTAGAACGCGAACGGGTTTCCCTGAATCAGATCTCCGGCGTCTACCAGCACTATCCGGTTGGGGTGAGCCCTTCTGAGTGAATCCAAGACTGTGGCTGCTCTGGTCAATCCCCAGGGGGCTATACTGTCTTTCACGTAGTCCCAGTGCATGACGTGCCCGTGCACGTCTGTAGTAGCTGCTATTACCACCGTTACGGTGTCTTGAGCAGCAGCCTTTGTGACTAGGAGAAGCGCGGAAAGCGCCACGCGAAAGATCATGTTGGGCTGGAAATCTGTTGGCAGGGCGTGCGGAGCGCAATCTCCGGGGAGGTCTCGCGCAATCGACGCTATAGGGGATCGTGAGGTAGGGAGCCTCCCGGCGATCTCAAGTATGCGAAAGGTGTGATGAACAGGAAATTCGAAACTCGCGATAGATATATGTCAGCGGAGCGTTCCACTTGGCGCGCGAGGTGGCTCTTGTCGTTTCCCGCCCTCATGAGAAGCCCCCAGTTGGGGTTACTGAGTTCACTGGCCGCCGCTGCAAGGGGTGAGATCCTGGCGTCCAGCTTGGTTAGCTGAGATCTCAGCTCTGCCAACTTACCGTCGATGCTCTGGAACGAGCCCGAACTGTGGCCGGTTCGCTGGTATTTTTTTCTGCGTCGTTGAAGCTGCAACCTCAATCGCGCCTGTTTCCGTTCCAGCCGTTCCTTTTGTGTCATCATGCGATCCAGTTCCTGCTGACGCTCGCGAAATCTCTCCGTCGCAGCTATGTCAGATTCGAGTTCTCTGAGAACAGCGGCGGTCCGCCACCGCAGGAACGCCTTCGAGACCGTGACGTCTACCCAAATGTGATCGCCGACGTAGAGAATCTCGTCGCCTGAGAGCTCGAGATAATCCTCGACGAGACTGGCGGACCCCCCGGCGTAGATGCCACCGGCGCGCAATCCCGTAGCAACCGGTTTGAGGAGACCATCGTTCACTACTTCGAACACAGGACTGTCCGACGAAAAGAAGCCCGGCTTCCGGGCGGACACTATCACTACGTCGAACAGTTCCCTCCACTTCATCCGGTTCGGAAGGTACTTGTCGAACGAGTACGTCAACATCGAGTCAGTGAACTTCCACTCGGAGTTTGTTATCAGAACGAGTTTCTTGCCTGCCATCTTTTGATCGAGCAGGGCAATTGGCGTATCGGGATCTGGATCTATAAACTCGTCCGGATTAGCGGCAATGTCGCTCTTGAGCTGGCCTTCGAAGTGTGCCTCGTCCAAAGCGCGTCGCACTTTCAAGGAAAGGTCAGCGTAACCCATGACGCCCGGAAGCATACCTTTATCCAGCAGTTCCACGAGCTGTGAGTAAATGCACGCCTCCGATAGGGAGAACATCGTGTTGAGAAACCTGTACCGAGGTTCGCTGAGGTCTATCAATGTGCGGGATGCGTACGTCTGGCGCTGCTCGGCGAACCTCATTGGTTTGGTCCCGTGGAACGCCCGTTTGACGTATCCGAACCGGTCAGCCTTAACAACGTTGCCCAATTCCATGTCGATGATGAGCCCGCGCACCATGAGTGTCGGCTGAAACTCGAGCCGCTCGACGGGCCATTTTTCTTCGATTAGTTTTTCTTTTATGTACGTGTACGCTTTTTCCTCCCACCGATCCACGCGGTAGTGGACCAGCGTATAGTCCATGTCGTACCCAATGGCTCCGATCGACCGAAGGTTCAACGTTCGGTTACAGAAGACGCCACGCTCGGGAGGTGGCCGGTGTGTTGCCACAGTCAGCGCGCAGGCACCAAGTGGTTCAGCGGGCCATGTCCGCTGCCGATGTCGGGCGCATCTCTCATTGCCCGATGAACGAAGTCAAGAGCAGCGACCACGGCTGGCTCGAGATCCTGACCCAGCGCCAGCCCAGCAGCGACCGCAGCGGACAGCGTGCAGCCGGTGCCGTGGGTGGATGTTGTGTGTATTCTTTGCTGGGTAAAGGAGCGTGTACGCCGACCTATCTGCAGCACATCCGTCACCTGTTCACCTGCCATGTGTCCTCCCTTTACCAGGGCTGCCTGCGCCCCCATCTCGACCAAGCCACGTGCCGCTGCAATCATGTCGTCTACTGATTTTATCTGTCTCCCGGTCAAGATAGCGGTTTCATCGATGTTAGGTGTCACCAGCGTCGCGAGCGGTATGAGAAGCTCGGCAATCAAACGTTCCGCATGTTGTTCCAACAGTCGGTCGCCGGAAGTCGCTACCATTACTGGATCGAGCACGTAGTTGGCAAGATCGTAGTTTTTTATTCCTGCACCCACAACCTCGATGAGATCGGCACTTGCCAACATCCCGGTCTTGAACGCATCGGACCTGAGATCCGCTTCCAGGGCAGCGAGTTGCGATTCCACGTGCTTGACCGGCACGGCGTGTATGTCAGTAACTCCTAGCGTGTTCTGAGATGTGACGGCTACGACGACGCTCGTACCGAACACCCCAAACTGGTGGAATGTCTTCAAGTCAGCCTGGATGCCCGCACCCCCTCCGGAATCGGAGCCGGCGATGGTCAGCGCGATGTTCACTTTCTGATCTCTAGTAATGCGCCGTTTGCTGACGACTGATCTGATCCACTCGTGCCAAGAAATTTCAATTGACTCAAGACTGCCCCCGCGTATGTTCGGGTCGGTGTAATTGGTATAAGGGTCAGAGGCTCCGAGATGCCGCCGAAATTATTATCGACCGTACGTAATCTAAGCCACCGAAAAGGCCGTCGCAGGCGGAAATTGGCCGTTCTCGAAGGTACGCGTTTGGTGGAGGAAGCGCTTCAGTCGGGGCTGCAGTTTCGCGGGGTTCTGGTTCGGGAGGACGTGTCAAGCAACAGGGTGGGAGGGCTGCTTGAAGAACTGAGCAGATATGCGGTTCCGGTCGACTACCTTGCGCCGAACGTGTTCGATAAGGCTGCCGCAACGGAGAGCCCGCAGGGGGTGATCGCCGTCGTCGAGCATCCTTCGTGGACACTCGCAGCCGTTGAGCCCAAACGCTCAGCTCCCGTTCTGGTCCTGGATGCGGTGCAGGACCCTGGTAACGTGGGGACACTGGTGCGAACGGCTTACTCGTTGGGTGCCGTTGGGGTGCTGCTGCTTGATGGCACGGCTGATCTACTGAACCCGAAAGTGCTCAGGGCCGCCATGGGAGCTACGTTCAAGATCCCGATAGTTTCGCTTGGCATGGGTGAGCTTAAGATGTTTGTCGAGGAAAAAGATGTGACGGTCTGGGTCGGGGCTCCGTTGGGAACGAACGTGCGGCGTCTCAATCCCCCGGAACGATTGGCCTTGGTGATGGGCAATGAGACTGCGGGAACGCGGCCGCAGGTCGACGCCCTGGCGGAGAGCCGCGTCTCGATTCCGTTAGCACGCGGTGCGGAATCTCTGAACGTCGCGGTGGCCGCCGGAGTACTGCTCTATGAGTTGGGTGTCGGTGCCCGGTAGCCTGTTGCTGGTTGGAGCAGCCCTGCTGGGATCTGCTGTCGGGAGTTTTCTCAATGTGTGCATAGCGCGGCTCCCCAAGGACGAATCGATTGTACGACCGCGCTCAAAGTGCCCGAAGTGTAGCACTCAGCTCAAGTCATACGACAACATCCCAATCGTTTCCTGGATTCTTCTGGGAGGCAGGTGCCGCACTTGCGGCGAGCGGATCTCTGTTGGGTATCCGCTCGTGGAATTGGGTGTTGCGGTCATCTTCGCCCTCTCGCTCTGGTTTTATGGGCTGACGCTCGATGCGGCGGCGGCGGCGGTATTCGGGACGCTGCTTCTGGGCATAGGCGTCACGGATGCCAGAGAATACATCATCCCCGACGAGTTTACGTGGGGTGGGTTGGTCATCGGAATTGCGCTCAGCCTGCGGGCCGGTGTCGACGGCCTTGTGACAGCAATCACTGGGGCGGTCGTGGGATTCGTGACCCTGTACTTCGTCGCTTGGGCCGGAGAAAAGGCCTTCAAGAAGGAGGCTATGGGGGGTGGCGACATAAAGATGATGGCGATGGTCGGCTCATTCGTGGGGTGGCAGGGTGTGCTTATGACACTGTTTGGTGGCGCACTGATTGGGACGCTCGTCTTCGGCCCGTTGGTGCTGCGCAAGAAGGATATTCTCGTGCCTTTCGGGATTTTTCTGGCCGCGGCTGCGGCCGTGGTGTTCGTAATCGGTGATGGACTGCTGCGATGGTATCTGAATCTGCTGATGGGTGGTGTTGGAGGCCCGTAATTGCCGCCTGTCAACCAAACTGGGTGCGGGACTGTCAAACATAGTGCATGAAGGGCTATGTCGCGGTTGCGGAACTTTCTCGCGAGGTTGACTCGATAACTGCCTCAGACGCCGTCGACGCTGAGCTCGCGGCAAGTGGCGATGCCCATGCGTTCGAACGCCTGTATCGAAACCACGTCGGCCGGATTCACAACCTTGCCAGGAGAATGGTGGGACCGGACGACGCTGACGAAGCCGCGCAGGACGTGTTCGTCCGGGCGTGGGAAAAGCTTCACCTGTTCCGTGGCGAGTCTGCGTTTGGAACCTGGCTTCATCGCCTTGCCATCAACGTCATGCTCGGCAAGAGACAGACAATGGGTATCAGTCGGGAGAGGATGCATGACGGCGAAGGCGTGTTCGAAACCTTGGCGTCGCGGCCGGCCCAGACGGAGCTCGGGATGGATTTCGAGGTTGCCATTGCGAAGCTTCCGGAGGGCGCCCGACGCGTCTTCGTGCTACACGATGTCGAAGGGTTTAAGCATCATGAGGTTGCAGAGCTGCTGGGAATTACGTCGGGGACATCGAAGGCGCAGCTGCATCGCGCCCGGATGGCTCTGCGGCAACACCTTGACCGATAGGGGATAAACGCAATGCCTGACAAGTGGACCGAGCTGCTTTCGGGTTACATCGACGATGAACTGACCGGGGAGGAGCGAGCTCAGCTAAAGGCTCACCTGGTCGAGTGCCAGGAGTGCGCGACGATCTTGGGCGAGCTTCGCCGGGTGGTTGGACGCGCTGCTGGGCTGGAGGACCGCCCTCCGGTCACCGATCTGTGGCCCGACGTCGCCCGTCGTATTGGCGCTAGGGTGTTCTTAGCGGCGCCCGCGCCGAAACGCCGCGCGCCGCTGTGGCGGCGGCGTGTCTTCTCGCTGCCCGAACTTGCCGCCGCAGCCACCGTGCTCATGGTGTTGTCGGCTGGCGTCACGGCCATTGTCAGCACCGGTGCCCAGCGGGACCTCGGGATAATATCGGCGGGACCTGCTGCTGACGAGGTTTCCCTAGTGAGCAATGTGGACGACTCTTTCCAGGACGCCGTGGCCGATCTCCAGGGTGTGCTTCGAGAAGGTCGCCACCTGCTGGATTCGTCCACCGTTCGCCTAATCGAAGAGAATCTGACGCAGATCGATCGCGCGATCCAGGAAGCGCGAGAGGTACTGGCCTCCGATCCGGCCAGTTCGTATCTGAACAGCCACCTGGCCAATACGATGCGGAGGAAGTTACAGCTTTTGGGTCGCGCCAACGAATTGATCTTGGCGCAGAGCCTGTGAGGGCAGTGTAAAGGATAGATGAGCATGCTAGCTGTATTTCTCGCTGCAATTATTGCCGCTCCCGCACCGCTCCAACAGCTCGACACGACAGTAGCGGTGGGTGAGGGTACCAGACTCAAGGTGCACAATATGCGTGGGGAAGTGTCGCTCACTACGTGGAGTCGAAACGCGGTTCGGGTTGCTGCGGATCTGGAACGAGGCGCTAGAGTGCCCGTGGATCTAAGGGGGTCCATTCTTTCGGTTCGCCCGCAACACCGTCACGGTCACAGCGAGGTTGATCTCGATATAACGGTTCCGGCGTGGATGAGCGTCGAGGTGAGCGGAACCTTCAACGATGTGACCATCGAAGGGGTTGGCGGCGAGGTCGTTGTCGAAACCACGCACGGAGAGATATATGTCGTCGGCGGGAGAGGCCTCATCTCGCTGGAGACCGTGAACGGCGAGGTTACGTTGTCGCGCGCTGTGGGTGAGGCCCGTATCCACTCGACCAACGGAGAGGTAACTGTCTTCGACTTGGAGGGTGAGTTGAGTGCCGAAACGCTGAATGGAGACGTGGAGCTGCGGAACATCCGGTCGGCGAGCGTGAGCGTCTATACTATTAACGGCGACGTGGACTACGACGGGACTATTGAAAGCAATGGAAGATATTCCTTTGAAACTCACAACGGCGACATCCGCCTCAACGTTCCGGCTGACGCGAATGCATCTGTTACGGTGGCTACTGCGCGGGGGGAGTTCCAGTCTGACTGCCCGGTTCGCATTTCGGGCATCCGAGGAGCGAGACAGTTCAGCTTCTCGATTGGGAACGGGAGCGCAGAGGTGGAATTGCAGTCGTTTGGCGGCACGATCGAGCTGTCCACCAGAGGACGGTGTTGGTCCCCTTAACCTCGTTTCAGCCCCCCGGCCCCCGGATCGATCAAGTAAACCATTCCGCCCCTTTGGGCGTCTAACTGAACGAACTCGATCACGAGCATACGGAAACGACAATGAAACAACTAGCAATTCTCGGGATGTTCTCGTTTGCCCTGATCTGGATGGGAGGAGCTGAGCACGCTGCACGAGCCGCCGGTTCATCTGTCCAGCGCAGGGGACGCGACAATTTAGTTCAGGACTTCGAATGGCGGGGGCGTCTAGCGCCGGGACAGACGCTGGAGCTCAAGGGCATCAACGGCGATATCAGGGCGGAACTGTCCGACGGTGACGAGGTAGAGGTGGTCGCTCGCAAACACGGGCGGTGGGATGCCGAGGAATCAGTCAGGATTGAGGTGGTGGAGCACGAGGGTGGCGTAACCATCTGCACCATCTACGAGAATCGAGGCAGGCGGCCGAATGTGTGTGCACCGGGTGATGTGGGGCGGTTGACCTCGCGGAACAACGACGTCGAGGTGGACTTCGTAGCTAGAATCCCTGCAGGCGTCAACTTCACGGGCAAGACGGTGAACGGTGACGTGGAGGCGCGCTCGCTGGAAGGGAATGTTTTTGGGTATACGGTGAACGGGGACGTCGAAATAATAGCGACCGGTGTAGCCGGTGCCGCGACGGTCAACGGATCGATCGATGTTTGGATGGGCAGAGCCGACTGGGACGGCGATATGGATTTCAGGACGGTAAACGGAGGAATTACACTGAGGGTGCCGTCGGATTTCGCGGCGGAAATCACAGGCGAAACGTTGAACGGATCGATCGAGTCCGATTTCCCGATCACGATCTGGGTAAGGTTCGGCCCAAGGGGGCTGTCCGGAACGATTGGAGGGGGTGGGGGTGGACGGGGATTGCATGTCGAAACAGTCAACGGATCCATCAGGCTTCTGAGCAACGGTTAGCGGCGTCGGTCGGCACCCCCGGCTCCCCCGGCCCCCCCCGGCACCCCCGGCACCCCCCGGCACCCGCGGCACCCGCGGCACCCCCCCGCTGACTGAC
>JAZFQE010000339.1:0-3507 GCA_036444955.1 Gemmatimonadales bacterium | reverse complement strand
CCCCGCAAGGGGGACTTTGGGATCTTCAATCGGTCGCACTACGAGGACGTGCTGGTCGTGCGAGTGCACAATCTCGTTCCAAAGGAAGAGTGGTCAGAGCGATACGATCAGATCAATGCGTTTGAGAAGAACCTTTTCGAGAACGGCATCGTCTTCCTGAAGTTCTATTTGCATATCAGCAAAGACGAGCAGCGGAAACGCTTCGAGGCTCGTCTGGCGGATCCCACGCGGCATTGGAAGATCTCTCCGGCGGATTTCAGTGAGCGTCCGCATTGGGATGCGTATACGGAGGCATTCGAGGCGGCGCTCACCCGATGTAACACCGCGTGGGCGCCCTGGTACATCATTCCGGCGAACCGGAAGTGGTTCCGCAATCTGGCGGTTGGCTCCGCGATCGTAGAAAAACTCGAGTCAATGGATATGAATTTTCCGGAGCCGTCGTTCGACGTGTCAGCGATTCAGATCGACTGAGTGATCGTCACGATCCGTTGAGGACAAACACGGATGGCTCATTTCCGGCGCGCTTGAATGATTAGTACTCCGACGCCGGCGAGTGCGCCGCCCGCGCCTGCGAGAAAGTCCCAGATCTCCCTGCTGCGAAATGGCAAGAACCCCTGCAGCAGTTCGGTTCCTCCGGCCAGCGTGACGGTAAAGAGTACGACCAGAGTGATCGATCCAACATTCCAATACCCGATGAGTGCCAGGCCTGCGAACATCACGAAGTGCACTACTTTGTCGAACCATGTGTAGTATTCGCTGGGCAACCCGCTGGCGACGGGGGTAAAGAGTAACATCAGGACCAGTGTTAGATACGCACCTAGGACGGTGCGTCGCAGTTTTTGGGATTCAAGGATGCGTTTCACGTTGTTGTGGGATCGGGTTGTCGTGTGATTGATGGCAATCGTTCGCGCTGCATGAAAAATCTTGCGCAAGTTATAGCGGTGGGTGATGTTTCGCGACTCTGGGTCGGGTGGTGGAATCGGCAGATACGAGGGACGCAAAGGTCAGGGTGAGCTATAACCAGAGGTTATCGGTTTATGGAAAATCTAACGCAAAAATTGCTCGAGGAAGCCACTCTCTGGTTGCCGAGAGTAGGCGGCTCTGTAGTGGTTTTCCTAGTTTTCCTGATCTTTGCGAGAATATTGAGGAGAATAATCACTAAAGCATCCGATCGGATGAAACTCGATAAACATATCGCTGCACTGCTCGCTCGTACAAGTAGTGTCACGCTTATTATCCTTGGTTTCGTTACGGCACTCGGAACTTTGGGGATCAATGTGTCCGCGCTGGTGGCCGGGTTGGGGCTCACCGGATTTGCACTAGGTTTTGCTTTGAAAGATACTATTTCGAACATTCTTTCCGGTGTGCTCATCCTGCTATATAGGCCGTTTGAGATAGGAAGCCGTATCAAGATATCAGGTTATGAGGGCATCGTTGTTTCTATTGATCTGCGGTACACGGAGCTTGAGGGAGAGGGACGAAAGATACTCATTCCGAATTCAAAATCATTTACCGATCCCATTACGGTACTTCAATAGCGGGGCATTCGTCTTCGGAACCGTCTACCCATCCGTACACGGCTTCAACGGCGTTGAACGGAGCAGTACGATAGGCGCATGCCGGCCGCCGGGGCGCCGGCTTACTCGATCCGCGCGTACGTGACTACCACCCCATTGGTGAACGTCCGAACCATCGTGTCGCCGTCCACCTCGAAAGTCGAACTGCCCTCGGCCTGCTCTGCGGTTAGGTTCGGGTTCCTGGCCACGATCACCTTCGTGTGGATCTCGTTGCCGTGGACCTCATAGGTGCCGGCGTTCGCGAAGAACCGGCGCCACGCGGCCAATCGCTGCTCGTCCGTCGGTTCCTCGGGGAACGTCTCTCGCGGCTCGGTGCCGCGAACGGTCAGCGCCGCGTAGTGCCCGGCGGTAAAAAGCAGGATGCTCGGCTGCGTAGTGTCGAAGTCCAGATTTGCGGTGGTAACGTGGACTTGCTTCCAGACGCCCTCGACGGCGGTGGCGTCGGTCGTCATGGCGGGTCCTAAGGCCAGGAACGAGCCGGCGGCGACCACGAGTACGACAAGAATGGTGAGCCTGCGCATGGGATCCCTCCGGGGAGTGGGGTGGCAAGACATGGGACACCACACCTCAACATGTACCGGCGGCCTCGCGTCGAGCGGGCGTCCTAGGGAGCGTCTGTACGGCGGCGGGCCAGCATTCGGTCACCGTCCAGGGCGCTATTATGCAGTCAAGTATGGCGCCTGGCTAGGGTTCGTCTCGACCGACCCAAAAGCAAACGGCCCCGAGACCGAAGCCTCGAGGCCGTGACGAACACCCGCCCCCAAGTTTCAGGGGAAAACGCTTAGCGAGTTCTAGATACAGTCCACCGAGACGGTCCCAGTCCGCTGCTCGCCCGTCGTGAGGATGTACCGAAACGAGTAGAACAGGGTGAATTTTTTTGTCGGGTGCCAAGCGATCCGGTTGGCTGTCCGACTGCTGCCGGTAATAAGCCGATCACTTCCCCAAAAGTCCACCGATTCACTCTGTGTAGCAAGAATGGTCTGCACAGTACCGTCCGGATGACGAAATTGCCAATCGTGAGTGTTCCAGAGCAGAAACTCCCCAGAGCTGCCACCTGAGGCGACGCCCGTAACTGTGTAAAGACATTCCTCCCGGTTCGTCTCTGCGTTGAAACCAGTGGAGGTGACCACCGCGCTGAATGCCACCTGGAAAGGTCCTGGTGCTGGTGGTGGCGGTGGTGGTGGTGGGTCTGGTTCCGTAGAGTCACTACAACCCATTAGGATGAGAACAAATAGCGCACGTTTTATCATAAATCCTCACTGCTGGCACGACTGATACGCCGGGACCGGCTGGTCACCGTCCGTAAACAATGCATCCGGCGGACAACCAAAGCAGTGATATTGCTCACGAACGGCGCACACGGCCCCCCGAGGTCCTCACTTGCCCGAGTCACCACGACGATGTCGTAAAGGTCGCAGCCACTCCCGCCTGTCGCCCGGCAGGCTATCGTTGCCTTCGATGCCGAACGCGAGAATACCGTTGTCCGCTTGGTGGATGGCGGCCACGTAGGCCGCCCAGCCATCGCACCAACTGATCTCCACGGTGTCGTCGTCCGTTGACGCCAGCGGCGAGCAGGTATAAAAGGAAGAGGGAATGACGCCAACTGTTACCGAAGTGTTACCCAGAGGGGTTTTCGACCTGGTTGTGACGGGGCGGTTAGCGCAGGTAAGTTGTTGGAGTACAGTCGGTAAGCCCGGGTGGTGGAATCGGTAGACACAAGGGACTTAAAATCCCTTGGGGGCAACCCCGTGCGCGTTCGACTCGCGCCCCGGGCATGTTGATTTACAACGACTTAGCAGAGACTGTGCGCACCGCGTCAGTCATCATCAGTTGGTTATTGTGCCCCAATTGTGCCCGAGTGAGCCGTATTGCTTTTCTCGGGGCTGTTGGTGGCGTTCAGGGTGGCGAGTTTCGCCACGCCTTCCCTCAA
>JAZFQE010000338.1:0-4486 GCA_036444955.1 Gemmatimonadales bacterium | reverse complement strand
ATTTGACTCCTCAGTTCTACGGCCATTCCATCGGGCGCTACGAAGGGTCAACGCTGGTCATCGATACGGTCGGTTTCACGGCAGGCGTGTTGACTCCGCATCCCGGAATTCTCCACAGTGACGAACTGCATACGATCGAGCGTCTCACCGTGGATGCCGATGAGGGCATCATGCGACTCGAGTGGAATGCGGAAGACCCGAGGTATTTTAGGGAACCCCTGCGGGGAACCGGCACGTTTCTTCTCTCGTCCTTTCCGGTTGAAGAATTTGGTTGTATCCCTCACGATCCGGACTGAGGCACGCTCTACTAAAAAAAGTATCGATCCGATGACAACATCATGGCTCAGGTGTTCAGTCGCACTGTTCGTTCTTTTGGGTTCCAGCGGCTTCAATCAAGCAGCCCGCTCTCAGGAATCGAGCGGCTCGGTTGCAGGTCCGCCCAACATCCTGCTGATCATCGGCGACGACATGGGCGTCGAAACGATGGCATCTTACGGCGTGGGAGAGAATCCACCGACCACGGCGGCCATCGATGAGCTTGCCAGGGAGGGAGTACGGTTCACCAACGTCTGGTCGCAACCCTTATGCTCGCCGACACGAGCGACGATCCTGACGGGACGTTACGGCTTCAGAACGGGTGTCGGTACGCCTCTGGGAATTGTCAGGCCACCCCTACCGGATATTCCGCAAATTCCGGAGTGGGCCTCTTTCGAGCCTCCGCCGGTAACCTACAACATAGAGGTGCGGCCGTCTCATGGTCTCCTGGCTGGCGAGTACACGCTGCCGATGGCGTTCAAGGCGAATAGACAGCTTGGATACTCCACGGCCGCCATCGGTAAGTGGCACCTCGCCGATGCGGTTAACGGTTGGCTGGATCATCCGAACCTGACGGGCTTCGATTATTTTTCCGGGACAATGGGTGGCACGCCCGAGTCGTACTTTGCCTGGAACAAAGTTACCAACGGCGAACTCACGGGCGTCGTTGGTTACATGCCGGCTGACAAGGCTGACGACGCCATCGCGTGGATCGAAGAGCAGGGCGATGATCCCTGGTTCCTTTGGGTCGCGTTCAACGTGCCGCACATACCGCTGCATCTGCCTCCCGAAGCCTATTGGCAGGATGATCACTCCGACCTGGATTCGAAGTCCCTTCCGGAGGAGCGATCAGGCGATTACTTCGCCGCGATGATCGAAGCGATGGATACACAGATTGGGCGACTGTTGGCGTCGATCGAGCCGCAAGTACGCGAGAATACGTACGTAATCTTCATGGGTGACAACGGTTCTACCTCTGCCACGCTGAGTGCGCCTTTCCAGGCGAGGCGGGCGAAGAACACGATTTACCAGGGCGGCATAAACGTCCCGTTGATCGTGAGCGGGCCCAACGTAGTGCCCGGCGCGACGTCGAGTGCACTCGTCAACTCAACAGATCTATTCGCGACCATCATGGAGATGGCCGGCATCAAGCCGGAGGAGGCCGTTCCAGAGGATGTCAGGACGGACTCCGTCAGTTTTCTGTCAGCGCTTTCGAACCCCGATGCCCGATCGGGACGCGATTGGGTCTACGCGGACGTCTTCACGGGCGGTTTCGCGGGCGTCGAAGACGCGAACTATGCAATTCGCAATGCTCGGTACAAGCTACTCAGACATCGGGGGTCGGAGGAATTCTACGATCTAGAAGAAGATCCCTACGAGCAGAGCAATCTCCTGGCGCAGGAGCTGTCACCGCAAGAACGCGCCGAATATCTAGCATTGAAGGAGCGGGTCTTGACGTTACGCAGCAGCGAGTCACGACCGTGAGCCACGCGAGAGACTAGTTCTGCTGATCTCGCTCTTCTATACGCCGGCGGCGCTCATCCTCGAGCGCATTGGACCGCTCGGTGCCTGGCAGAAGAAGCTCGCTGCCGTCGGCACGTATTAGACGCTCCAGCCACATTCCTGAGGAGCCCGTATACGTCGGATTGCCGGTTATGGCGACTCGCTCGCCCACCGTGACTGAGTCGTCCGTCCAACCGCCCACAGTCAGGTTCAACCTACCTGGTAATTCGATAGACCACTTCACGAGCTTGCCTGTGTCATCCGTTACATCCAGCGAAATCATTGCGTGCGGGTTGTAAAAATTGAACTCCGTTACGAGCCCCTCAACTGTGACCGAGCGGCTGGCATCATAGACAGGCGAACGTGCGTGATGAGAGTAAACACCCTCGGCCGATATCAGCGTCAAGAGACCAAGTAACAGGGTCTGCCGTGGCTTCATGGCCGGTCTTCCCTTCTCGAGAATTCAGTCGGAGGCTTGCAATCTTCGTACGGAGAAATTTCCTGCTCGGGGGCCCAACTCCAGACCTTTTTCATTACCACCGGTTGCTTCAGGCCCCAGGGGTCGTCCAGGGTCGCGCTCAGGAGCAATCGCTGCCCGTCGTCGGGGCGCGTGTATCGCTCTACAGCCGTGAGTTGATCGCTGTGCTCTATCCCCATAAAAGTGAGGTTTCCTCTCACGCTGGAAGTCTCTATCACGAGCGTGTCGCCCTCGTAATGCCCAACCGACCAGCCCAGCAGGCTTGGTGCGTAATCGTCTGGAGCAGCACGACCATCGAGATACACCGTCCGTCTCGCTTCCCACTCCCCATAGCGCATCTCGATTCTGTCGTCAAAGTGGCGTATCTCCAGTTGATGTGGCGAGAAGATTTGTTTCGCGAATCCCCAGGGTTCGCAATACAGAAAGCCCGGATCATCCGCCGGGTCTCGCGGATAGTTCTCCAACGCCGCGGCCGTAAAACGCGGGCGAAAGTATTGCTCCCGCTGGTAGCCTCCGGCAGCCCGCGTCAATTCGTTCAGCGGGCGGTCGTCGTTGGCGGGATCATCCAATAATTCTTCGAGACGAGAGAGGCCCGCATCGGTGCAATATACATAGCATTGGCTGTCCGCCAGCGTGCGGGGCGGATCGCTCCACATGCCCTCTAAGTGGGAGCCGTCTGACTGAGCTCTCGCAAGCGTCGAGACGCAAAGCAACGGCAATTGAATGATCACAATAGAGAGAAACAGCGGTCTTCGAGTCATCATCACTCCCTTAGGGTTACCGCAATCGATACTTTCTTAATGTCGTGGCTGTGTTATTGGGATTCGTCCTGTGCGCCGAAGAGACTTTCGCCGGTCGAGAGCGTGAGCGTGCGAGCGGCCGCTATCAGGCCGCCGGCCCTCTCGCGGGAACCGACCACCGTGACCACATGCCCAACCTGCAATGAATTTCGGTTCCAGCCGCGGCGTAGCAGGTGGTTGGAGCTGCCTAATTCGAAGGCCCAGTTCTCGACGTCGCCGTCTTCATTCTCAACGTCGATGTAGAACCACGTGTGCGGGTTGCCCCACTCGACTTTGGTCACCGTCCCCATCAGATTGACAGGGTCCTCACGGTCGAATATCGCAGCGAAGGAGTGGTGTGCCTTGCCGGGGCCGGCGGCGACAACAAGAAGCCCGGCTATTGTGAGAGATCTAAGCAGACTCGCTCTCATTAGTGACTCCTCCAGTCTCTGCGCGAACAGCCACTATTCGAAAACGGGTTCTGCCCACTTATTGTTTTCACAAACGAACTCCAGTAATTCTTCCCGTGGTGCGAAGTCCCACGTCATGTTCTTGATCCACGGTTCTTCGAAGACGCTGGGATCCTTGATAGTGACGCGCACCGTCATGTGGCCGAAATCGGTGCGGGTGTAACGTTCCTCGAGTCGCAGCATCTCCGTCTGAGGAAAGGTGCCCAGCCACCCCCTGGTGTTGAAACCGATTGTATCGACGACAAGTGTGTCTTTTTCCCACCGACCGATCGCGTGTCCCATCCAGGTCGGATTAGGGTCCGCCGGATGTTCTCGCCCATCCAAAAAAAACTGTCGATAACCGGGGATTCCCTCAAATAGATAGAGAATCAACTCGGGAGTTTGTACGAACTTGACGAAGCCGCCTCCGCCTGGCGGCGCGCTGGGCAGACAAAGTGCCTGTGGTTGTTCGAGAATTCGGCCTCTTCGCTCCCTTGCTACCTCAGCGGCCCACGGAAGCGGCTTGGCCCCGACGGGATAGGGGTCGTCGCTGCGCAACCACATGCCTGTCAGGTCGGGTCGGCCATCTGCCGTCCGTGGTAGCGGCAAATCCGGGATGATCTGTCGATCGCGAATCTCGGCGGCTATGACGCCCGGGTCGTCACCCAATGTATTTAATGAGACGCCCTCTGCGAGGCTAACGTCGAGTTGATGCGCGTCGCCTGCGTTCAAGCTGATCGGCTCGCTGGTATAGGATCTAAACGCACAGCACGGCATGCGAACAGTCAATACATACGTTCCGGTAGGTAAATCGCTGAGGTCGTAATGCCCAGTCGCCGAGCTACGTGTTCGGGCATCGATACCGATCGCCTCATCCTTGGCCTGCACTGCGGCGTCGCCTACGGCCAACCCATCCGGGCCCGTTATTCTGCCCGTCAGAGAGCTGGAATCGGGCTGAGCCG
>JAZFQE010000337.1:0-2002 GCA_036444955.1 Gemmatimonadales bacterium | reverse complement strand
TCCAAGTCGGACGTTCAATACAGAGCTCGTGGCTTGTCTCGAGCTGGAGAACACGCTGGATTTCGCTGAAGCCATTCTGCACTCGGCCGTCCAGCGACAGGAGTCTCGTGGAGCCCATCAGCGAACGGATTATCCCGAACGCGACAACGACAAATTCTTGACGCACTCCATGGCCTACCGGTCCGGCAAGGGCGCGCCCAGGATCGACTATCTGCCTGTCACCATAACGCGTTGGCCTCCCGGCGAGCGCACCTACGGACGTTGAGCGCACATGCCTGAAACTGTCCAATTGCAAGTGTACCGTTACCGTCCGGAGAGTGATCCGGAGCCGTCATGGGACACGTTCGAGGTGCCGTTGCACTCGGAATGGATGATCCTCGACGCGCTCAACTACATCAAGGATCAGCTCGACGGCAGTCTGTCCTATCGGTGGGCGTGTCGGATGGGCGTCTGCGGGAGCTGCGGGATGATAGTCAACGGCAAGCCGGTGCTGACATGTGCCACGTATGTGGAATCGCTGCTCCCCGGACCGATCCGGGTGGAACCACTACAGGGATTTCCCGTCATTCGCGATCTCGTCGGAGATATCACTGATTTTCTGGACAAACTCACGCGCGTAAAACCGTGGATCGTGCGCGCCGAGGAGAAACCCTTGGCGGATGGCGAGTACCTGCAGACCCCTGAGCAACTGACCGAGTACAAGCAATACAGCATGTGCATCAATTGTATGCTTTGTTACTCAGCCTGTCCGATTTATGCACTTGATCCCGAATTCATCGGACCAGCAGCGATCGCGCTGGCTCAGCGCTACAACATGGACTCTCGAGACGAGGCCGATCAGGAACGGATGGACGTCCTCTCACAACACGATGGTATCTGGGCCTGCACGTTCGTGGGAGAATGTTCCGCGGTTTGTCCGAAGAACGTGGATCCCGCGGGAGCGATTCAGCGGTACAAGGTGACTGCCACCGCGGACTGGTTCAAATCACTGCTGTTGCCATGGGCAAAGCGCTGAATCCCGCTTACAAGCTATACCACCCTCGGTGGTACCGGCCGCGGATGCCGATCTTCTGGTGGCTGCGAACACTTCCCTATGTGAAGTTCATCGTGCGGGAGTTGACGAGTTTTGCCGTCGCCTACGCCGCGATCTTGCTCGTAATCCAGGCGCAGGCGCTGGGCCAAGGAGAAGAGGCTTATGGCCGGTTCTCGAGCTGGCTACAGTCTCCACCCGTCGTGTGGTTCCACTTTGTCGTCTTGCTGGTCGTATTGTTCCATACCGTCACCTGGCTGAACCTTGCGCCGAAGGCGCTGGTCGTACACGTCAAAGGGCGGCGACTACCGGACGTGGTGGTGCTCCTCTCACATTACGCTGCGTGGTTGGTCGTATCGGGACTGATCGCGTGGCGGCTGCTCGGTTAGCCATGCGACGATCGAGAGAACCCTTTCTGTGGGCGATGTTCAGCGGCGGTGGAATGATCTCCGCCATGTTCCTTCCGGCGCTGATCTTTCTGATGTGGGTCGCTCACCCGTTAGGTTGGATCGACGTGGCGTCGTATGACCAGTTGGCAGGTTGGGTCAGCAACCCCCTGGTGCGCCTGGTGCTCTTCGGGTTCATCACCTTGTTCCTCTTCCATTGGGCGCACCGCTTCCGCTACACACTCTACGACGGGTTGCAGCTCTACCACCTCAACGAGCTGATTGCCGTCATTACCTATGGTTTAGCAACTGTCCTGACGCTGGTGACGGCCTATGTGCTTTGGGGTATATAACTGAGGGAGACTGAGTGGCGGGGAACGCCATCTCAGTAACGCCGTCGGTAAGGAGGCAGCCATGTTCAACCTCAAGCCACTCTCTAAGGAAGGGCTAAAGGCCGCTTTGGAAAAAGCGGCGCACTACCGGCTGCTCAACGAGCCCCGCGAAGCCGAGAGCATTTGCCAAGACATCATCGAGGTCGATCCGAAGAACCACGGAGCATTGACCACCTTGATACTCGCATTGACCG
>JAZFQE010000336.1:0-2427 GCA_036444955.1 Gemmatimonadales bacterium | reverse complement strand
CGCGTGTAAGGATATTGTCCCGGAAAGCCAAGCGATTCCAAATAGTCGGCGCCGGCGATATCAGACGGCGTGTAAAGCGGTGCTACATCTACCGAACTCTGAGTGGCAAACTCGGCTTCACGCTTCTTCCCGGCTTCATATTCTTCTCTCCAAAGTTTGCGTTCTTTACTTTCCTTCATCGCCAGCTCCTATTCCGAACACATCCACGATCTCCTGAGCGAGCTGATAAGGACTCGCCGCACCGCTAAGTACTTTCTCCAAACCCTTACCCAAGATGCTGGTTCCCCGTCCATCCTGCCAGATTGCGCTGTGCAGCGAGCGTTCGACCACCTCGCGAACGTGACGCTCTAACCTGGCGTCCCTCCGTTCTGCTAACTGCCCAGAATCGACCAGGTGATCGCGGTGGGATTCGATAGCCTTCACAAACTTGGTTATCCCTTGACCCTTGAGCGCTGATGTCGTGAGTACTGGCTCGTTCCAGCCTACCGGGGGAGGAAGCTCAGCATCCTGATCGGTCCACGGTTGTGGGCCGTGATGTGGTGCAACGTGTTGTAGCACATTCCCACAGCGCATTCCCAGCATCATCTGAACCTCTTTAGCCATCTTATCGGCCCCGGGACGATCAGCCTTGTTGACGACGTAAAGGTCGGCAATCTCCATCACGCCCGCCTTGAGGACCTGAATCCCGTCCCCACTTTCCGGCACCACGATCAGCACAGCCGTATCCGCCGTCGCTGCTATGGCAAGTTCTGATTGGCCTACGCCAACAGTTTCAATGATGATTCGCTCAAATCCAAACGCATCGAGAACGTCACATACCTCGAGCGTAGTAGTTGCCAATCCGCCCGGGGCTCCACGCGAAGCCATCGAGCGTATGAATACGCCGGGATCCAACGCAACCGATTCCATCCGAATCCGATCACCGAGCAGCGCTCCACCCGAGAACGGGCTGGTCGGGTCCACCGCAACTATCGCAACTTTTCTTCCCTGTTCCCTGTACTCCTTGGTCACGAGTTGGGCAAGCGCTGATTTTCCCGCACCGGGAGGGCCGGTTAGGCCGATGCGGTGAGCTCGCCCGATTAGCGAGTGGATTTCTGAAAGCAGTTCTTCAAACCCCGGCCTCCCGTTCTCGACTAGCGATATCGATCTGGCAAGCGAAGCTGTCCTCCCCTCTTTGATTCCTTTGATGAGTTGTTCAGTCTTCAAGCTCGTTTTCTCGGTAAGCACTGGTCCGTTCAGCGAAGTGTCGTCTTGCCCTAGTCGTGCGTTGTGGTAAAGAGTGTGTCCAAGTCCAGCCCGCGGCGCCCGACCCCAGCCGCAGCATCGCTCGGCAGCACGGAACCGGCCGAGATGACCAATTTCGTGGCCTCCTCGATACTCATATCGATCTCTCGAACCTTGCGGGTCGGCACCAGCAACATGAAACCTGAGGTTGGATTTGGTGTGGTGGGGACAAAAACATTTATGCAGGGCTCACCCACCGCGTCAGAAATGATTGCGGGAGTTTCATGAGTTAGGAACGCGACAGCCCACAGGTCCTCGGTGGGATAGGGAACGAGAACCGCCCGCTGGAAGACTTTGCGACGGCTTCCGACTACCGTTTGCACAATCTGGCTCACAGTGTTGTAAATGCGGCCGGTGAGCGGAAATTTCACGAGTGCGGTGTTCCACCAGTGCAGGAGTTGCCTGCCCGCAGCCTGATGCACAATCCAACCCACGCCCAGAATGAAGAGCACCAGGAGCAGGAAGCCGAGGCCGGGTATCTGTACCCCAATGGCAACCCGAAGCGGATCTCCCAGAATGTCATCCAGTGTTTGGAACACCCACCGAAGAACAATTACGGTCAGGCCGACCGGCGCGATAACGACCAGGCCGGTTAAGAAGTAACGGCGCAATCTCCGTTGTTTACGCAACGCTGCGGCCTCCGGGTGTAACGTGCTCCGTGCGTACGGGTCCGTGACGTACAATGACCCTTCTGACATTTGTCCGTGAAGCGTCGATCACGTCAAACTCCAAACCGGCGAACTCAAATCGCTCCCCGTTACGCGGTATTCTGCCGGCAGCCCGTACCAGTAACCCACCAATGGTTTCGGCGTTTCCGGGAAGCTCTATCCCAAAGTGCTCCGCGATCTCTGCACTCGGCGTTGATGCATCGAACTCGACCGGTCCACTCCGCCCGTTGTTTCTTTGAGTCGCGTGCTCCACCGTCCCGAACAATTCTGTAACCAACGCCGCGAGCAGATCGCCCAACGTTACGATGCCAGCGGTACCACCAAATTCATCGAGCACAACTGCCAGATGTCGCCGCTCATTCTTCATCTCGAATAGAAGGTCTGCGCAAGGTTTCGACGCCGGCGTTTCGACAACCGGCCGCAGCGGCAACTCACCACCGGGACTCACCTTCAGTAGATCAAAGGCATAGATCAT
>JAZFQE010000335.1:0-2986 GCA_036444955.1 Gemmatimonadales bacterium | reverse complement strand
GCAGGTCAGTGAGGCGAGGGTCGTCGCGGAGGGGGTCGAACTCTGGGTCTGCTTTTAGCTCAAGACCTATACGCTCTCAAGTGCCCTATTCAACCACTCAACCGAACTCAAAGAATTCTCCCTGTTCAGCAAGCCCTATGGGTGAAACGTACTGCTGGCTTGTTTTCCTTATTTTTTTAGAAGCTGAAATAAGGTAGGCTTGTGAACAAGAAAAAGATACCTGTGTGGCTTCATCAATCATTAAAAAGGGGTAACACCATGATCCGACACCTTGCTTGCTTCGCGACGCTGCTCGCCGCGCCCGTGTTCGCCATCGCCGGCACGCTGCACGACGATGTTGCCAAAGACTATGACGAATACCTGTGGCCGCTGTTCGTTCACTTCCATCGCAATCCCGAGCTGTCGACAATAGAACATGAAACAGCCGCGCGCATGGCGCAGGAGCTTCGCAGTGCCGGATTCGAGGTCACCGAGGGTGTCGGCGGTACCGGTGTCGTCGCGTTGATGAAAAATGGTGAGGGCCCCTTGGTCATGATGCGCGCCGACATGGACGGCCTGCCGGTGCAGGAGAAGTCCGGCCTCGAGAACTCATCGCAAAAGCAGCAGCTCGATCCGATCACGGGCAATACTGTGTACACAATGCATGCCTGCGGCCATGACGTGCATATCACGAGCCTCGTCGGCACAGCGCGGCAGATGGCCGCGCGGAAGGCCGAGTGGAGCGGCACGCTGATGCTACTCGTGCAGCCCGCCGAGGAACGCGTGCTCGGCGCCAGGGCCATGAGGGAGGATCGTATCTGGGAGCGCTTCGGGAAGCCCGATTACGCGCTCGCATTTCACGTCTCTTCTATGGACGTCGCCGGGAAAATTAATGTAACTGAAGGAAGTCCGTTCGCCGGAGCCGATACGGTCGACATCATTATCCACGGCGTCGGTGCGCATGGTGCTGCCCCGCACGCCGGCAACGACCCAATCGTGCTGGGTAGTCAGATCGTGCTGGCGCTGCAGACACTGGTTGCCCGGGAACTGCCGCCTCGTTGGCCGGGCGTCGTGACGGTCGGTTCATTTCACTCCGGGACGAAGCACAACATCATCTCTGACCGTGCACATCTTCAACTCACGGTGCGTAACACCAGCACCGAGACAAGAGACCTTCTTCTGAACGGTATCAAGCGAATTGCCGAGAACATGGGCCGCGTCGCGGGGCTTCCCGAAGGCAAGCTGCCGGAAGTCATTATTTCGGAAGAAGGCGTACCCCCGACGATTAACGATGCGGATCTGACGCGACGGCTCAAGCAAGCATGGACGAGTTCCTTGGGCGAAGAAACGGTAGTGTTCAACCCGACAAAGGGCATGGGCGCGGAAGACTTCCCCTTCTTCACCTCGGATCCGGAGATTGCATCCGTTTACTGGCAGATAGGGGGAACGCCGCAGGAAGATTTCGACCGCGAGGCTGCGGGCGGGCCGCCTGTGCCGAGCCATCACTCGCCGCTCTTTAAGATCGCGCCCGAGCCATCGGTGCGCGCCGGTGTGGAATCCACCGTAGTCGCCTTGCTGGAGCTCATGAGCGATTGAGTCCGACTGGCCCCGATTCGCCCGGCCGACATTCAGAGTGGAACCTAGGAGGGAATTAATGACAAGAATCGTCGCCTCTGTAGTGTTCTTACTTGCCTGGAATTTGGGTGTCGCTCAGGATCTCTTGATCACGAATGCCCGAATCATTGATGGAGCTGGTGAGATCATTGAACGCGGATCAGTATTGATTGCGGATGGCCGCATCGTCGCAGTGACGCAAGAGGGTATAGATTCGCGAGGTACACAGGAGCTAGATGCCGACGGCATGACACTGATGCCGGGCTTGATCAATACTCATTGGCATGTAATAGCCGGTGCTCTTCCTACGAGCAGCGACGAGGTTATCGACCAGCACATTGAGGAGGTAGTCGCTGGCTTCTTGGAAGATCTCCTGGAGCGGGGCGTGACTACCATTATGTCGGCCGGTGACTACTTTCCACATATCCTCGAACTCCGTCGGAGACTCGCCGATGGGGAGATGCGTGGCCCAAGGCTAGTGTCGGTCGGGCGGCAAATCACTGCCCCAGATGACTGGGCAACTCAACTCTGTGAAGGGAAGGCCGAGTGCAAAGTCAAATACACGGCCCAATTGGCGACAGCCGAGCAGGCTCGGGCCGCAGTAAGAGAACTCGCTGCGGCGGGCGTAGACGCTCTGAAGCTCGTCTACGATGACAGGATAGCTCCCGATGTTCGCATCGACGACGATGTTGTTGCCGCAGTTGCCGACGAAGCCCGGCGCCATGGCTTAACTGTATTCGCGCACATCTCGACAGCGGAGGAAACCGCGTTGAAGGTAGTTGACCTGGGCGTTCGCGGCCTGGTTCACCCCGTACCTTTCCGCTCTATTGAGAGTCGCGATGGCGCCCAGGTCTTACGCGATCTACAGATACCAGTATCGACGACGATCTCAGGTGCGACGAAGGAGTGGCGTGAACTGCGAGGAGAAGAGTTTTCGGAAGAGAATGAGGCCCGTTTCAGTCGACGGTTGGAGGACATTAAGCACCTCTGGGATGCGGGCGTGACTGTCGCATTTGGCACGGATTCCGTAGACGGCTCCTCGGCCGAAACTAGGTTTATGATTGAGGCACGAGCACTGAATCAAGTACTGTCTAACGAAGAGGTCATTTCGACCCTAACCCGCAACGCGGCAGTGTATGTAGGTTTAGGCGACGAGCTTGGTACAGTGGTGTCTGGGAAGATCGCGGACATCATCCTCATTGATGGAGATCCGCTCGCCGATATATCCGTTCTAACAAACGCTGAAGTAGTAATTCAAGGCGGACGTATTGTTGTGGATAATCGTTAACCGTTAACGAATGTCCGCTTTTGGCCGATCATTGGGTAGGCACTAGGCGTTTGAGTTCTTCAAACCAGTTGAGGACGACGTTGATTTCCCGCGCCGGCGCGTCCG
>JAZFQE010000334.1:0-4104 GCA_036444955.1 Gemmatimonadales bacterium | reverse complement strand
CTGCTTCCGACACTTAGGAAAGCCATTGCTGATGACACCGTCGTGGTGATCGACTGTCCGGTCGACTATTCAGAAAACATGAAACTGACGGAGAAGTTGGGGCAATTAGTCTGCCCGATTTGAGGCCTGACGCCTCAGCGACAAAGGAGCCGATTCCCGTGTCCGAACATTTCCCGCTCATGGTCCCCGGTGCCACACCAGTCGAGCAGCATGCCGAGGTCCGTTCGCCCTACGATGGAAGTGTGATTGGCACCGTGGAGCGCGTAGATCTGGCCGGTGTGCAGATGGCTCTCGAAACGGCCTACAACCTGTTTCGCAATCCCGATGCATGGCTCAGTGCCGGCGAGCGTATCGCCATCCTCGAGCGGACGGCGGCCATCATGTACGAGCGCCGCGAGGAGCTAGCGGTCGAGGCTGCCAGGGAGGGTGGGAAGCCACTGATCGATTCCCTCGTGGAGGCTAACCGGGCGGTAGACAGCATCAAGGGCTGCGTCGAGCGGTTGCGGACCCAGGCCGGTAGTGAGATTCCCATGGCGCTCAACCCAGCCTCCACCGGACGCCTGGCATTCACTCGTCATGAACCGATAGGCGTCGTCGTGGCGTTCAGCGCGTTTAACCACCCGTTGAACCTCGTAGCGCATCAGGGCGGTCCGGCGGTAGCAACCGGTTGTCCCGTCATCGTCAAGCCAGCTGAAACCACACCGCTTTCATGCATGCGATTAGTGAGGATCCTTCGCGAGGCGGGTTTGCCCGAGGAATGGTGTCAGGCGCTCCAGACGACTGACCTGGATGTTGCCGGGGCGCTCGTAAGTGACCCCCGGGTGGGATTCTTCAGTTTCATCGGCAGCGATCGGGTTGGCTGGATGTTGCGGTCCAAGTTGGCACCGGGTGCGCGGTGCGCGCTGGAGCACGGTGGCGCTGCGCCGGTGATCATCGCAGGCGACGCGGATCTCGATTATACCCTCCCACTCCTCAGTAAGGGTGGGTTCTATCACGCGGGCCAGGTGTGCGTTTCCGTTCAACGGGTGTTTGCCGACAAGGGAATCGCGCGCCAGCTGGCGGATCGCTTGGCGGAGGAAAGCAAGACTCTGAAAGTGGGAGATCCCACATTGCGGGACACGGAAGTTGGCCCCCTAATCAGAGAGGCCGAGGTGAAGCGCGTGGGCGAGTGGGTACAGGAGGCTGTGAGTGACGGTGCCGAGCTTTTGTCTGGAGGAGAATCAGTCTCAGCTAGCTGCTACGCGCCAACCGTTTTGTTCGATCCCCCCGCTGACGCGAGAGTGAGCACGCTGGAAATCTTCGGTCCAGTGATCTGTGTGTATCCCTATGACGACCTAGACGAGGCGATCGCGCGGTCGAATAGTCTGCCGCTAGCGTTCCAGGCGGCGGTATTCACCGGCAATCTGGATACGGCCCTTCGTGTGTCGCGGCGACTGAACGCCTCCGCGGTCATGGTGAATGATCACACGGCTTTCCGGGTCGACTGGATGCCGTTCGCCGGTCTCAAGAAATCGGGCCTCGGTATAGGCGGAATACCGTATACGATGAACGACATGCAAGTCGAAAAAATGGTCGTGATTCGCTCGGCGGAACTCTGACACCTGCAAATCAGGTGACGGTCCCTCCTCGGCTCAGACTCTTGACCCACACCCCAGTGCAGTGTGGACAAGTAGACTGCCCATGGAATCGCGGCACATTACTTGCGGCTAACATATTTCAGTTGGTAGCTTTACGGGGTATGTGTCAATATTGCGTGTGGATGTTTCCGATTCCCGGGGGTAGGTCAAACCGAAGTCAGGCGGATTCCAGCATGCAGAATGCCAGCCATGGTCGGATTATGCGCCACAGGACACGCGCGCGAGGCGTGGCCGGGTTCACGCTCATTGAGCTACTTATCGTAGTCGTTATCATCGGGATACTGGCCGCGATCGCAATCCCGAAGTTTGCCAACACCAGAGAGAAGGCTTACAACGCCACGCTAGTCTCAGATATTCACAACGCGACCATCGCTGCGGAGTCCTATTTTGCAGACAACACGACCTATCCGCTCGACCCGGCGGATGCCGGTTTCTCACCGTCTCAGGGCGTCACGTTCACTCAGTGGGACGTGGAGATGAGCGGTGGGATCCAGACGATCCATATTCACGCAGCGCACCAGAACCTCTCGTACTATTACCATCTACGTTACCCCACAGAGCCGCAACTGGACAAACGGTAATCAGGCACACCGTTGACGAGTCGATCGATTATTCGGTGAGCCGTGTAAGCCACGAGTAGAATCTGAATCTGCTCCACTCGCCCGCAAATTCCCTAGGCCTGACATTCGACGGTTCTCGTGCATGTCGCTAAGACTCGCTGCCTCTGAGCCGGACGTGAATGGTCTTGTCAACGGAGGCGTGCACCGTTCCCGCTTGATCCGTTAAATCAACGTGGAACCCGCGCTCTAATTTCTGTGCGCGAAGTAACTCTGCTCGCATGTCATCGACGTCGTTCTGGCTGATGACGAAGCGCGCGTACAGTGTAGCGCGGCCGGGCTTCTTGAACTGGATGGTTGCCGACTTGTCCCACACAACGTAGTCGGGACCGAGAACCTTGATGAGCATTAGCATGTAGATGGGATCGACGGCCCCAAAGAGACTGCCACCGAACGTCGTCCCAACGTAGTTACGCGTCCTCCAGCTCAGCGGCAGCTTGATTCGGACCTCGCGCCAGTCGTGCGCGATGTATGTGATGCGCCCGCCTGTACGACGGTATGCCGGAAAGAAGTTGAAACCCCAACGCGCCAGCCGTGTCTTCAGTGATTCGGCCATCTCACGTCACTCTCTTCACCAGTCCGACCGGACGGTGTCGGCCGAACGGATTCCAAGGCTCGAAAAAAGGCCCAGGATGGGCGTGGAGCTGAACGTGGTTAGACCGCGACCACGACATCGGTCCTGGGCTTAGAGCAGCAGATCAAAACCGATCCCTCATCGGGCGGGTCTAGGGGCTCCAGAACGTAATCCACTTCACCTTGCGAGATCTCACACATACAGGTACGACATATACCCGACCTGCAGCTGTAATCCGGACTCAAGCCGTTCGCTTCAGCCAAATCAAGTATGCTTTCGAAGGACGGATTCCAATTTGTACTCACACCAGACTTGGAAAACGTCACCGCGATATCATTGCAACACTCCCCCGCCTCGGCCACGCGCTTCGGCGTGGCGATCTTTGCCCTCTCCTTCAAGGCCGACGCCGGCCCGAAAAACTCATAATGAATCCGGACCTCGGCTACGCCCCAGGCCAGCAACCCATTCAAAAGAGATCGCATGAAGGAACTCGGGCCGCAGAGATAGAAATCACAATCACTGCTCGGTAGAAGATGCCGCAGCAGCTCCACGTCCACGTGACCCTCGTCGTCATAGTCACGCCCAATCAGGTCCGCGGCCGACGGGTTGCTGTAGCGAATGTGCGCATGCACGTTGCTATTTTCCTCCGCGACTTGCCGCACATGCTCGCCCATTGCATGCACTCGCCCGTTTCGGCTACCGTGAACGAACCACGTCGGTCGGTTGGAACCAGCTGCGAGGATTGCGTTGAGCATGCTGACCAACGGCGTCAGACCAACACCCGCACTCAGCAGCACGACTGGTGTTTCACCATTCGGGTCTAGGTAGAACTTCCCACGCGGCGCTCGGGCAAGCAGCTTGGAGCCCACGCCCACATGATCCTGGAAGTGGTTCGACGACACCCCAGGATACAAGTCTGGTCGCTCCGGCGGGGCCGGTTCCCTTTTGATCGTGATGCGATAGTGGCCTGCGCCGGGACGGTCGGACAGTGAGTAAGTTCGGAACACAGGCTTGTACTGGCCTGGGATGTTCAACTTCAACGGCAAGAACTGACCCGGCAAGAACGGATCCAGCGGTTCCCCGTCTTCCGGCGTCAGATAGAACGACGTGATGGACTCGCTCTCAGGAACCTTTCGAGTAACAACGAGGGTCCTGTATTTCTCCTCCGCTTTGGCCGCGAGCTGTGCTTTGGCCAAGCGGTCCTCAAAGGACTGTTTCCAACCCGGTGACAGCGCCTTGATTCGCAACGCCGCTCTGGCACTGTCGAGATCATCCT
>JAZFQE010000333.1:0-5292 GCA_036444955.1 Gemmatimonadales bacterium | reverse complement strand
CGACACCCACACTGAGCAGGATGCTGCAGCAACCTGGATTACGGGTCACAACGAACGCATCACCTTCGGGGAACCATACCGGAAGAACGGCGAATTGATGGTGGATGCCATCGTGCATGTACCCTGCAAGTATCTAAAAACCGTGGCTGCATCCAACGGTTCCGATCAGGCCTTTTGTGCAGCGCACGGTTTCAGAGGACCGATACCCGAATCTTGGCAGCCGACAGAGCCGGCTGCTTTTCACAACGGAACTAGCAAAGTCGTCCTAATTCACAAAGGCCGGCGACAGCTAGTAAAGATCCATCCGAAGCGCACCAAGAAAAGATCGCTTCCCGTACTCCAACCTGATAATCCGTGCAGCACCGCTCGGTGCCGAACGTCGGACAACAAGGTGGGTGCGGCTTGCTGCCGCGACCTGAAACTCGAGCTCTGGTTGCCAAAGAAACGGAAGAAGTTCGAAACTTTATTGCGCACCAGGAAAGCTCCCTATCTGTGCAAGATAGAGCGGGAAGACAAGGATACTGTGGAGTGTGAAGTAATTTCCGCGTGCGGATATCTAGATAGCGATGGAGTTGGTTGCGTACTGCACGACAAAATACGCCCGAACGGCAAGAGCGCCAAACCCCAACTCTGCTACGACTGGCCGGAGCTGAAGAAAGACGAAGCTGGTCACCCAGGCTGCGTGTTGGCGTAACGCGAACGATTGCAGTCCTGATAACGTGAATCTACGAACGACATTTCGAGAGGTGAATTTTGCTACCAGAGATCACCCCTGAAGACCTGGTTAGCCGGGTCGAAGCAGGAGAGCCGATACAGGTGCTTGATGTGAGACCATCGGAGCGGCTGGCGAATGGGCGCATCGACCTGGTACCGGACGTGAGATTTCACAATATCCCGGGCTCGATGATCCAGGCCAAGGCTAGCAACGGAGAGTTACCGATCGACAAGAACAGACCGGTCGCAGTAGTCTGCGACCAGGGCATGAGCAGCAAGGCGGCAACATCATTGCTTCGAATGCTCGGCTTTGAAGCGCACTCCGTAGCCGGCGGAATGGCGCGCTGGATGCACACGCTGATTGCGCGCGAACTCAGAGAAACTTCGTCGCTCGACAAGCTGGTTCAGTTCGACCGGGTGGGAAAGGGTTCTCTTACATACCTCTTAATGAGCGACGGTGAAGCTCTCGTAATAGATCCCCCGCGCGCTACGCGAGCCATCGAAGAGGTAGTCGAGACGGCGGGAGCCAAGATAGTTGGCTTCGCCGATACTCACGTTCAAGCGGACTACATTAGCGGCTCCCCATCCGCATCTCAGCGACTGGGAGTCCCCTACTACTTGCATCCCGACGACAATGTCTATCCCTACGACGACACTCCTGGAAGGCTCGCATTCGAGCCGGTGCACGATTCGTCGACCATCGAATTCGGTAGGTGCAAGGTTCAAGTGTTCCATAACCCCGGCCACACGCTCGGAAGTGTATCGTTCCTGATTGATGGCGCCGCAGCTTTCACGGGAGATTTTATTTTCGTGCAGTCGTTGGGCCGGCCTGACCTCGGAGGCAACGCCGAGCAATGGACACCACTGCTGTGGGCGAGTCTTGAGCGCGCCCGAAACAACTGGCCGGAGAACATCGCTGTCTACCCGGCCCACTACGCCTCAGACAAAGAGAGAAACGAAGATAGATCCATAGGACGACCTTTGGCCGAGATCACGGCATCTTGTGAGCCTCTGCGCATAACAGAGGAATCCAAGTTCACCAAGTGGGTGCTGGAACGGTGCACCTCCTTCCCTGAAGCCTACATTAAAATCAAAGCGGTCAACGTTGGCCTACTCCGCCCATCCCTCCTGGAGGCGGACGAGCTGGAGGTCGGTAAGAACGAGTGTGCGATGATCTGACCACCGCACCCGATTGAGTATGAGGGGCCGGCCGCGTGACCGGCCCTTTTTCGTGTGCAAGTTTTTCCGCCTCGCGCGTCCTCTCTATAGACACAGCAAGAGAGGACTCCATGAAGGCACTGCGAATCTTGACAATCCTGCTCCTGACGGCCGGCGCAGCAACCACCGGCCGGGCTCAGGGTTGGATTGAGCCGATCCACCCGATCCCCATGGGTTCTGGGGTGACGAAGGTCAGGACTCATGTTTCGGTGAATGTTACCGGCAGGGTTGCGACCGTGGTTGTTGAAGAGTGGTTCCGGAACGACGGTCCGATGCTGGGAGAAGGCGACTACCTCTATCCGCTTCCCGGCGAAGCCGTCTTCAGCAATTTCTCACTATTTCAGGGCGACGAAGAACTCCGCGGCGAGACGATGGATGCAGCGCGCGCGCGGGCGATCTACGAGGAAATCGTCCGATCGAGGCGTGATCCAGCGCTAATCGAACTGGCGGGTCACGGCCTCATACGAGCACGCATCTTCCCCATCAACCAGGGCGAGACGCGAAAGATAACCCTGCGCTATACGCAGGTAATGAACCGCGCGGGCGAGGCCCTCCAGTTCAGGTACGCCGCGGGAACACCTAATATGCGCACTGTTCGCTCATTTCAGCATCACGGTCCCCGACGTCCGGAACGGCAGGCTCCGCTTACGTTCGTGTTGACCGCTGACAGCGGAGCGATGTTCAACGATCCATTCTCACCAACCCACGAACTAGTCGTCGAACGCACGAACGGGACGTTGAGGGTGACGCCCGAATCCGATCTCACTGGCGACTTCACGCTGTTTCTGCCCCTAGCCAACGACTTAGTGGGCATCACCGTGGCAGCTCACAAACCCGTGGGCGAGGACGGATATTTCATGATCACTCTGTCTCCGGGAACTGCGGCTATATCTCCCCTACCCCGGGATCTGACGGTCGTGCTTGATGTGTCCGGATCGATGTCGGGAACAAAGCTAGCTCAGGCAAAACGCGCTATCCGGCAGTTGCTAGCGGGCTTGCAGCCCTCAGACAGATTCCGACTGGTAGCGTTCAGCAGCGGAGTCAGGCAACTCAGTGAGGACTGGACACGCGCCACACCCCAGTCGATCAACACTGCCCAGCGATGGCTTGCCGGCCTCGAAGCAAACGGCAGCACAAATATTGCAGATGCGCTGCGGGAGGCACTCAGACTCCCTTCACCGGACGATCGGCTTCCCATGACGTTGTTCTTGACCGACGGCCTGCCGACAGTAGGCGAACAAGATCCCGAGGCAATTGCTCTGGAGGCCGAACGGGCGAGGGGACGCTCACGAGTATTCGCCTTCGGCGTTGGATATGATGTGAACACCTATCTACTGGATCGCCTCAGCGCGGCCGGTCGGGGGTCTACCCAGTACGTTCAGCCGGGCGAAGATATTGAAGGCGCGCTTGGCAGGTTGGCTGCAAAGATCAGCCACCCTGTGCTGTCTGACCTGCAGATAGCCAATACGCCGGTGACGATCGAAGACGTCTACCCAGTACTCCTTCCGGACCTATTCGCCGGTGAAGAGTTGGTCGTATTTGGACGCTACAAAGTAGCAGACTCTGCGGCGCGCGGCGAAGTTACCATTCGCGGGATGCGAACCAACGCCACAGAGTCGTTTGCCACCCCAGCATCGTTTCCGGAGCGAAGTGACGACAACAGCTTTATACCACGCCTGTGGGCGGCGAGAAAACTAGGATGGCTGACCCGGCAGCTCCGTTTATCGGGTCATAGCACCGAACTGGTAGAGGAAATCCGGGAGTTGGCCCTGAGATACGGTCTGCTGAGTGATTACACATCATATCTGGTTCAGGAACCATTGCAGGTAGCCGCCCGAGGATCCGGCGTTCTAATGAGACAAGACGTGATGGCGGCACCAGCTCCACGGGAGGCCACAGGCAGATCCGCTGTTCAGTCCGCAGCGAGGGACCGGCAGCTGCGAGAACTCAGAGGAGAAGGCGACCTCGCGGAGTTGGAGCGTGGTTTTGCCGACGAGATCCTTTCCTCGGAAGAGCAACTCGTGGCCGGCAGAGTGTTTCGTCTGCTCGACGGCATATGGACGGATGCACGCCACTCAGATTCGACCAGAACCGTCAGTATCGCCCCGTTCAGCGATGCCTACTTCCTGCTGCTGCGAATGGCACCCGAGCTCAAAGCATACTTGAGCGAGTTTGAGCAAGTCATCGTGGCCGGCGACAACATAAGCATAAGCATTCAGAGTGACGGCGATTCATCCATGAGCGCCGGTGACGTAGCGTTGCTGGTGCGCTCATTCAGGGGTGTGTAGACTAGGTACATGAGCCTCGATTGGGCGGCGATCTACAACGACACCTATGAGGACCTGGTTCGATTCCTACACCGTCAGGTGTGGGATTCGGACCGGGCTCAGGATCTGGCGCAGGAGGTTTTTGTGCGAGTGCTGGACCAAGAGCCCGAGAATCCAAGGGCGTTCGTTTTTACCGTTGCTGTTAACCTCGCACGCGACGAAGCAAGAACAGCTGTAAGGAGAAAGAAACACTTGACCCTTTTGAAGAACGAAACCGAACTCAGACAGGAGATGACGCCCGGTTTGGACGACGAGCTTGACGTGTCCCACCGTCACGACTCAGTCCGCCGGGCACTTGCCGAATTGAACGAGCGAGATCGAGAGACTCTCCTTCTGTGGGACGCCGGTCTCGATTACACTGAGATAGCTGGGCAGTCGGGACTTTCACTGCGGTCCGTTGGCACCACGTTGGCGCGAGCGAGGAAACGGCTGGTTGAAGCATATGACTCGTTGGAGGCAAAAAGTGTCGCACGTCGATGACAGCACACTGAGCGCGTATCTCGATGCAGACGGTTCCCTAAGCGACGCCGACATCATCACCATTGAGAACCATCTGGCAAAGTGCCCGACGTGCCGATACAACTTCGAAGAGACTCGCCGGACAAAGGAACGAGCTGCTTCAATTCTTGAACTCAGTGGACCATCACACATCGCGAAGCCGCCGTTCGCAGAGATCAGCGCCCGTGCGCCGGAGCGGGGCGAACACGCTCGCAGAACTCAGCTTTTCAGACTGAGAAGATTGGCTGCGGCAGCTACGGTGGTACTGGCCGTCAGTGTCGGTGTGTACGCCGGTCCACGATTGGCAACGCGCGCGCGCCCCCAAACGCCGCCAGAACCGGCGGCGGTAGAGATTACGGAACAGCCAACGGGTGACGAGGTGATACCGGCCGAAGCGCAATCCGAAATTCGGGCGGATGCTCCGGCCCGGCAAAGCCGGGACCGGACGTTGGCGGTCATCGCTGCGGACAGCGTGGCGCCGTCTCCGCCGGCCGGCCGGGCCCGCGGCGAGGTTGAACGCATCGGCCTACAGGAT
>JAZFQE010000332.1:0-3770 GCA_036444955.1 Gemmatimonadales bacterium | reverse complement strand
CCTTAACGCGCTTCCCACCTGCCACCTAATCTACGAGTGATGCAGGGGCGTCTAGTGCGTTTTTGGGACATCGACCTACGTTTTTGGGACATTTGGGGCCTTTTAGTGAGGTGCTCCCCGTTTCTAGACTTGCGTCCCTCAGTTGTGCCAGCCGTGCTCATTCGGTTCCTTGATCCGGTCCACCCACGCTCGTTTCCTTGAGGCATCCATTCCAGCGGAGAGTTGAATTGCGCCAGCCTGCCCGCGCTACCTACCTACGAACTCTGCCGGCAATATCCCTGTTCGTCATCGGCTGTGGCGAACGCGATCGGCTCGCCGAAGGAAGCGACGCCGTCGTGATTGCCATCAGGTCGGCGCCCGGCACGCTGTTCCCGCCCTCGACCGCAAACACCGCCGAGACAGCCGTTGCAGACCAGATATTCTTGAAGCTGGCGGCCATAGGGGAGGGACTCAACACGGTTGGTGACCAGGGATTTGTCCCGAGACTTGCCGAGTCATGGGAATTCCTCGACGACCTGACGCTCGTTTTTCACCTTGATCCAAGCGCCCGCTGGCACGACGGCCAGCCCGTTATCGCACGCGACGTCGCGTTCACATTTGACTTGTATCGCGACACGGTGGTTGGCGCTTCGGCGCGAACGCTCTTGAGCGCAATCCGAGCTGTGTCAGCAAGAGACTCACTCACTGCGGAATTCAAATTCTCTCGAGCGTACCCAGAACAGTTCTACGATGCCACATACCACATGCGTATTCTCCCGGCGCATCGCTTGGACACGATCCCCCGCGCCCGAATTTCCTCCCATCCGTTCTCTAGGAATCCTATCGGAACCGGGCCGTACAGGTTCATCCGGTGGGAGGCGGGAAGCACCATCGAATTGGAGGGCGTGGCCGATCACTTCCTGATGACCGCAGGAATTGGGCGACAAGTCTGGCGCGTTGTCCCGCCAGGAAGCCCGGTGGTAAACCAGCTCCTTACAGGTGAAGTAGATCTGGTGCGAGTTCTCGCCAGGGAAGACGTGGAGTTGATCCAAGAATCACCCGACGTAACAACCGTGACCTACCCGTCCAATGCATATGCCTACCTCGCGTTCAACCTCCGAAACCGACGCAACCGCGGTGAGAATCATCCTCTCTTTGCCGATATTCGCCTCCGGCGTGCTCTGGCCTCGGCAATCGATCGGCACGCAATGATCAGCGCAGTGCTTGATGAATACGCATATGTGCCCGCCGGCCCCACCAGCAGAGTGCTGCGGATCTTCAGCGAGGCGGAACGCGAACCTTCTGACACGTTCGTGACTCGCAGGCTCCTGGCTGAATCCGGTTGGCAAGACACTGATGGCGACGGTGTGTTGGACCGCGACGGTGAGCAACTAGCATTCGATCTCTTGCTGCCCGTCTCCAGCACGTCGAGGCGGAGAATTGGCGTGATACTTCAGGAACGGCTCCGCACCTTCGGCGTTTTGGTTGAACTCGTGCAGCTGGAGGGAACCACGTTTGTTTCCCTCTTCGAGGCTGGAGAATTTGATGCCGCGCTGGGTTCGTGGGCACAGGATCCCAGTCCATCCTCAATCAAACAGACGTGGTCCACAGATGGGAGCTTGAACTACTCGGGTTACTCAAACCCGGCGTTCGACAGGCTCGTCGAAACTGCTATAGCCGAGCGCGATCCCGGCGTGAGCGAAGAGAATTGGCGCCGAGCGTTTGAGGTGATCAACGCCGATGCCGGGGCTGTGTGGCTCTACAGTCCAATCAACGTTGCGGGCGTCAATGCGCGACTGAGGAAGTTTCGTATTAGACCCGACCAGTGGTGGACTCACCTGCACGAGTTAGAGGTGAGACAATGACGTAGACTGCCAGGAACTACGAAACGACCTTGAGGTGCTGCTTCGTCTCTCTACTGAAGTATCGTTTCTTGACTACCTCGAATAGTTCCTCAGGACTGAACGTTCCCCTCAACTCCCCCGGGGTCGTGCCGAAAAACTGCCTAACATTTTGAGAGAAAGAACGCGTCTGGAAGTAGCCAACCTTTCGGGCCACGTCGTCAATGGTGTAGCCTGGATCCTGGAGCAGTCTGTGCGCGTGCAAGGTGCGGACCAGTCCGAGGAAAACGCTGGGTGATGGGAGGTTTGCCCTGTCGAACCATCGGAGACACGTTCTCCGGTCCATGTTGGCTCGATCGGCGAACTGCTGGACCGTCTGCACCGAGTCGGGTTGCGCCACCAGTGCCTCGACGGCGCGAAGCAGCTCATCCGGGCACGGGTGCAGCAGCCCAGCCACCGTCCGCACCAGGTTGTGGGAGACCGCGTGTTGCGACTCGGCCAACAGCAGGTCCGCGAGCCGAGATGGGTCGTCGTCGTACCACTCCAGCGCCACGCGGCGAACGCCGAGCTTCCCGAGCTGCAGCAGAACCAGCACGATCTCCGGCGTGAACGCCGTGTAGATCAAGATCGGGAAGGACGGGAAGAGCCCTTTGATACACTCGATCTGACGAACTTCCGGCCTCCCCTCGAGAGCCGGGTCAAAGACTCCCAGCTCAACGTTGGTGTGCCGCACTGCCTCGGTGGTCTCCGTCCAGGAGCCTGCCACGCGTAGCTGCACCCACTCCGGGGCCATCGCAGCCAATCTCCGGGCCAGTCTATCCGGTACGGCCGCCAAAATCAGCATAAATGTCCCAAAATCGTATATCGAGGTCCCAAAAACGCACTAAAAAGAGTCACTCCATTACCGAATGGTTATACCCGCCGCGAAACACTCACCTTCAAACCTAGGGGATAGCCATGTCGTCCAAAGTGCGCACTCTACTCGTCGCCCTGTTCTTAAGTCTTTCTGTTGGTGTGGCAGCCTGCGCTGATGCCACAGGGCCGGTGCTTCAGGATGTTGGCACACCGAGCTTCGATCAGACCCAAGACACCGAGACCTAGCCGGCGGCCGCTCCCACTACCAGCGTTTCGAGCCGGGCCGCCACGTATTTGACCTCGGGGTGCGTTCCTCCCTCCCGGGCGGACGTGCCCCGGGGTTCTGCCGCCACATCTCCCAACCGTTCGAGCAGCTGCTCAGCACGGAACAGATAGGTGTTTAAGTCGTGGTTCTCAGCCAGCGAAATAGCTTTGCGCAGGCAGATCGACGCTTCATCGACATCTCCGAACATGGAGAAACCCTGTCCCATCTTTATGTAGAAGTCGACGGTCGCGTCCGGCTGCATCACATTTCGTACGGCGTCCAACTTGCTTTTCCAATCGGCAAACGCCTTCGAGTCGTCGATCGATGCCGCAACCTCCAACAACTCAAGCATGGTATTGATTCGCATCTCTACAGTCGCGCAATGACGCAGTGCTAGTGAAAATGCATGTCTGGCAGCGACGCATTCCCCTACGTGTTTGAGAGCCGTACCCAAGTCGGATAGGGCGCGCGTTCGGTCGGTCTTGTCCTCGTAGATTTCGAACGCTGCAAATAGCAGAGGAATCGCTTCCGAATCGCGGCCTTGATACGTGAGGCACTCTCCAACATTGTGGAGCGCCATCGCTTCCATCAGTCTGTCTCCACACGCTGCCGCCTCATCCCGGACTTCGCGCGCGAGGCGCTCTGCTTCCGGTAGGTTGCCTTTTTTCTTGTACGTCGAGGCCAGGCCGATCCTACCGCGAAACTCGCCGTGCTCGAACCCAATAGAGCGAGCCAGAGCACCCACCACCCTGTACTCAGCGACAGACTCATCCAGCCGCCCCGCCAGTCTGAGCGCACGTCCTCGCCATATGCGCGTCATAACTTTAGCT
>JAZFQE010000331.1:0-3591 GCA_036444955.1 Gemmatimonadales bacterium | reverse complement strand
TTCCATCTGCCAAAGCTTGGCGATGCCGCGTTGGAACAGGTCCCTGGCTTTCAGGTCTCGGGTCGGTTTGTTGACCGCACGATCACGCTCTTGAGCCGCCAACTCGGGTTCGACGGCCGCGACGATGGTCATGGTGATTTCGTCTTGCAGATCGAAGATGTCCTCGATCTGGCGGTCGTAACGCTCGGCCCATATGTGATTACCGCTGGCCGCCTCGATCAGCTGCGCGCTAACCCGAACACGGCCGGCACCCTGACGCAGGCTTCCTTCCAGCACGTAGCGCACGCCCATCTCTTCGCCGACCCGCTTGATGTCAATGGCCTGTCCTTTGTAAGTGAAGGTGGAGTTTGGCGCGGTGACGAAGAACCAGCGGAACTTGGAAAGCGCGGTGATGATATCCTCGGTGATACCGTCGGCCATAAACTCCTGCTCTGGGTCCGAGCTCATGTTTGTGAAAGGGAGCACCGCTATGGACGGTTTGTCGGGAAGTTCCAGGGTTGGTTTGGCCGGTGGGGGCACTTGCGCTTTGCTCGAGTCAAGTAGCACTCCGTAAGCCCGCACCGGCTCTTCGATATTCTTGACCTGCTGCTCGCCCATGAATTCGTAGCCATACGGCAACTTCTTGCCAATCGCGGTTCGTACTGACTCGGAGATACAGATGCCACCGGCATCGGCTAAGCTCTCAAGCCGCGCCGCCACGTTGACGCCATCGCCGTAAATGTCGCCTCGATCCTCAATCACGTCGCCTAGGTTCACACCGACTCGAAATTGAACCTTGCGCTCATCGGGCAGATCTTTGTTTCGATCTTTGAGCGTGTTCTGTATTGCAGTCGCAGATGACAATGCATCAACAACGGCATCAAACTTGGCAAGTACCGCGTCCCCGGCGTAATGCATAACCTGCCCGTGGTGGTTTTCTATCGTCTTGGCGAAGAGATCGAGATAGTCGCGCAAGCGCAGATGCGTGGCATCCTCATCATCACCAGTCAGACGAGAATACCCGGCTACGTCGGCATACAGGATGGCGGCGAGCTTTCGCGGCAGGCGCTCTTCCATGCAAAGGAGCCTTTCTTAGAATGGGGGCATACGCGAAATTCTATCGCATGAGCCCGAGGGTGGCGAGCGAGCGGCCGGAATCGGGGGCAGCACCGGACGTTCAGGATACTGATTTTCGAGAACACCGTATGTCTGCAACTGGCCGATTCTTGACGACTGAGCAGCGCCTTTTCGGCCATTTGACGCTGTCTGTCAGACTAGATGCCGGCCATTACATCTAAAACATACCGGCCCCGTCACCATGGTCGCCGGGCGATGGGCTGGGAATAGATACTGGGGGCGACTCCGCACAAGCGCCTGAGGGTTGGTGTGTGACACCCCACTCGACGGGCGTACGGGAGGCTGCGGCCTTCCACGTAGTTGCCCTCGGTAGAGCTTCGAATAAGCTTCCCGGTCAGTCTGAGGTGTCGTTCTACTGCATTTCGCGATTGAGTGCGCCGCGGTTGAGTAAAGCGTATCTCGACAGGGTTGAGCCTGTGTATTTCCGGATTAGCTCGCATGTCGGGCAGGTCATGCTGGCATTGCCGCTTGTTCTCGTGGTCTACGTGCTTGCCGTTCTGACTACGTTCATACGTAACTGGCGAGCGCGACGTGCTGACGTGGAAGTATCCAAACTGCCGCTCGAATGAGCGGACGCCGAAACACAATCATCAAATGGTGCCAGGGCTGATATCTTTCAGAGTTCACCCAGCTCTTGTGCCCACTCCAAGGCAAAATTCTCAGCGAACTCTTCGCGACGCCGGAGCGAGTGAAACGCAGGTTGATTGATATGCCCGACCTCGTGCAAGAAGACATGATACAGGTAATAGCGACGCGCCTCGTCAACCTGCCAACAAAGTTTCCAAAACCCATCTTCTTCTCGCCAATCGTCACACCAGCGTTCGAAATGACGGAACGTCGAATCTTCAGGCCTCATCCTCCAGACATACTCGTTGGAAATCGGGAACGCATTCATTATCGCGCAGTAATAGCGCTTACGTGCTTGGACTTCCAATTTCTCATCTAATTTTGATTTCCTACGAAGAATAATCGCCTTGACTTCCGACGTCAGATCTTCCGGTAACCTCGCCAACACACCCATATACTCTTCGCCCGAACAGGGGTGGTAATACCACCGAGAAGGATTCTCCGTGAGGATTCGCCACTTCTCGTCGCCCTCCGACAGCCTTGTCCAAACGTCCTGTGTGAACACGCGATCCCACTTTTCCCGCGCACGCCCATCCTTGACGCGTTCCCCCTGTGTCTTGCCTATGTTTCGACTTCGCCTGATTGGATTTCGCACTTGAGCACCATCTTCGACTCATCGGTTCTCCAGCCGGGTGCGTGCGAAGAACACTGCTTGGCGAACCGCGTAGTCCGGGTCCGCCTGGGCCGCCTGTAGAGCGTCCAGCGCCCCGACGCCGCTCATCCGCCCCAGACCCAGGGCCGCCTGCCGACGGACGGCGGCGTCCGGGTCTTCCATGAGAGTCTTGATGAGGGATCCAACCGCTTCAGGCCCCCACTTCGCCAGAGCCTGTATTGCACGCTCCCGGACCAGGCTGTCCTCATCCTCCAATGCCGCCGTCAATGCAGCCCCTGCGTCCGCGCCGCCGACGTTGCCCAGGGCAATGGCGGCAATCTGGCGAATCAGCGGGTCCTCGTCCCGGGAGAGCAACACGGTCAAATCCTTGGTGGCCGCCGCATCCGGTACGATTGCCAGCCTCTGCACTGCGCGCAAGCGATCCTCGCGGTCGTCACTCAGGTTCACGGTGACAGTGTCTTGCGACACCCGGGTCTTTTTGCCTGGTATCGTCCTGGCAAGTGGGGCGGTTCCAGCAGCAGCATTGTCGCCTGCGCCCAGGGCGATTACCTTGACCAACGCCCTAACCTCCCCCCGGCCCCGGGACGGGGCGTAGATCATTATCAAGGAGCCGTCGCCGACAACTCGTCGAATGCCTTTGTCCAGGGGAAGGTCCGTGAACGACCACGTCACAGGGGCGCTGAGATCGCCCCTGATAATCACTTCGAAACCGGCCTGCGTGCCAATGGCCAGGAGGACATCGGCCATGGGCGCATCGCGGAGATTTACACTGAGCAACCCCTCGCGGACCGCGACCTCATCGGTGGCGGGAGGTGCGTCCTGCGCCGCCAACGCGTTTTGCCCGGGATGGTTAACGCTGGTGATCGACCAGATGAGAAGGAGTCCAGCCAGCCCCAGGGTCCGGGGAAAGCCCTGCTTTTCCGCAACCAGCGCGACAAGCGAAGAACACATTTCTTCAGCTCCCCTCAGCCATCGTGAACTCCCTCCCAGTGGCGGCTCGGTGGGACCACGCTACTCTCTATCACATCAAGTCGTCGAGTTCATCGCGGACTGATGTGATCGGGTGTCGTTCTTGGGCGGGGCAGAGCGCGTACGAAGCTTCGCCAGCCGCTCGGCGACGGCGGGCACGCGGGCGAGAAACAGCAGCAGCAGTATTCCCAGATAGATGAGCGGCTCGCGCAGATCCGCCTTCACCTGCCACAGAAAATGTAGCGCACCGCCTGCGGCAACGATGT
>JAZFQE010000330.1:0-2029 GCA_036444955.1 Gemmatimonadales bacterium | reverse complement strand
GTCTTGAATGGCCACGATGAGGTTAATTGGCACCATCTGCGCGTTCAAGCGAATGTCGGCGCGATATGGACCTTTCCCCGTCAAAGCGTCACCATCGATCCGGTATTTGGCCCAGCGGTGGCCCAGGGGCTCGATGCCCTTTCTGTGGTTACGCTCGGTCGCCGGCTCGCCAGTGAGAATCAGCGATTGAATGGAAGGCCGGACGAACGGAATTGTAATGATTGGGTATGGGATGGGAATGACCCGTTCCCGCTCGCCGCCGCGAATGTTTTGGACAACGAAACGCGATTGCAGGTTGAAGAGCTGCTCGTCCAACGGGAGCTCGCCGTTATGGACGTAGGACGATTCTTGATCCCTCACATCGCCATTGGGGTCCGTATCTCCTGACCAGAAGATGGCTTTCCCTTCACTGTCCGTGACCGTCACTTGGAGCCAGACCATCCGCTCTCCGGTGAAGCCGGTCGGAGCGTTATGTCCGTCGGTGCCATTTTTCACTTGTACCTTGAAGCGGATGCCGTCCTGATCCGCCTTTTCAGTCACGATGTCGCCAAGATGGTAGCCGTTGCGCAGCAGCTCCAATCGTTTTTCCCGCGCCCAAGCCAGCCGTTCGAATTGCACGTCGAGGATCTCCCGCGCATCGTAGCGATCGTCAACCGAATCCCACCGCTCCGGGAACTGAGCGTCCTCGGGAACATTGTCCTCAAACTCATCGGTCCCCCATCCAGCCTTGTAATCAAACTGTAGCCACTCTTCAAGGGTGGCCAGTTCTTGTGCTTCGCCATTGTGCGGGAAAATCCCCGGGTGGACGACCGAGTAATCCGGTCCTGCGAAAAAGTGGCTGGCGAGTTTTCGAGGTTTGGTCGGGACACCGCCGACAATCGCAGCCGGGCCTACCTCGTATCCCGAGGGGACGCCCTCGACTTTGCCCATGTGACAGTCCTGACAAGTCACGCCTTTCTTGGCAGCAGGCGAAAGCCTGTATTCACTAAACGCCTCTTCCAGCCGAAAGCCGTTAAGGAGAGTCACGTCGTGGCAGGCGCCACAGAACATAGGGGTGGAGATTGTGGGAAACTGCTTCACCTCCTTGTGAATCTTGCGACCCGGCTTATCGGCCTCAGTCACAACCGGGTAGACGTCGGTGTTATCCAATACGCGCTCCAACTCTTTGTTGCTCGATGGTCCATAGACCGGCTGGACGATATCACCTTCGACGAGTGGGATGCGCCCGCTAGCCTTGTTGTAGGACTTATTGATCCGATGGCAGACCACGCAGGTGATCCCTTCTCGCGCGGTGGGATGCCGCTTGAGGTTGGAGATGTAGGGCGATTCGCCCAGGTTCGCCCCCACTTGGCTGTGGCAGCGAAAGCAGAAGTCCCCGTTGCTGCCGCTCGCCAGTTGGTTGATTTTGTTGCTTAGAGCCACATAGACGGGACTCAACTGGGAGTACGCGTGCTGTGAAACAGCCCACTCGCTGTACTGCTTTTGATGGCACGTAAGGCAAGTTGCAGCCGAGGGGTAGCGGCTCTCGGCGAAGAGCGCCTCATGGGCAGCAAGGGCCTCTACCCCTGCCTCCTTCGTCTCCTCTTTCTCCGCCGTCGCGGACGGCGCTGCGAGGAGCGCCACAAATGTAAGTACCACCACGACACCGAAGATATCCCCAAATCTAACGGAACGGTGTTGAGACATCGTCGACCTCCCAATTTTCACCGCATAGGCCACTCGCAGAGAGATTGTGTCGGCGGCATCGGAGAGTAACCGATACTACATAGACGGGTCAACGGGTGCAACCACACACCCCATCTCCTCCTGGCTCTTGTATCACTGGAAGAAACGGTATGCCACAGTCGCCTTTGAGAACGAGGCCACGAACGAGTGCGCCCTTAAACCGCGCGCGCGCCTGCTTGAGCAGAAGCTCGGCCTGCTCACCACACCGACCGGTGGAGGCGTATCCATCTCCAGGACCAAAGGTCAGTATCCAGCCCAGGACTACCTGCAGACCGTACGGTCCCATGGGTTTCATTTAGAAGGT